>CAUZBD010000066.1:0-8678 GCA_963577795.1 Planctomycetota bacterium
AATCGCGTGTTGGTTTTATCTGGGCCGATAAACCGCCTACAGAAGAAGTATTTACCAAAGTCTTCCGAAAACCGATCGGTCGATTTCGCATCCCCCCACACGCTTCGCACCACACGATGCAGGACAGTTGTTACTTCGAGCACGATGTTTGGATGGACGCGATTCGCCCACACTTCCACTACCGTGCCAAATCGTTCCGCGTCGAACGGATACGCCGAGATCCAGAAACCGATCAGATCACCCACCGCGAGACCATTCTCACCGTTCCCGTTTGGGATCCAGACTGGCAAAGAACGTATGAATTGGAAAAACCGCTGCGTCTTGAAGCCGGAAGTGAACTACTGGCGACTGGAATTTTTGACAATTCGTATCTGAACCCTAACAATCCAGACCCAACTATTTCCGTTCAATACGGGCAACAGAGTTCGGCTGAAATGTTTAGCGTCCGCTACAAGTTCCGTCTTGCCAGCCCCTCTGAACAGGAAGAAACGACCAAGTGAGAATTTTGAATTTAAACACGTATCGATGGATGATCCTCTTGGGAATCATTTTCATCCTGCCTCTTTCCCGGGTGGCAGCCGAACCACCCCTGGAATTGGATCGTACAGCGTTGATTCGCGCACAATTGGCCGAGCAACTACAACGTCGTCCAGTCACGCAAGCGCAACTCGAACCCTATCATAGAGATTTACTTGAAGCGACCGAGCAGTTAGCGGATTTTCTTGCCACCGCTGATCCTGAGATCGCTGATGGTTGGCGCGATTACCTGCATTGGGATGCACTCGTCGGTGAGCTATCAACCACACAAAGTGATTTGAATGTTTTATCGGACGTACTCCTTTCATTCCGACGTTATCGCAATGGTCTTGAACTTGCCCCCTTTCAGCAGTTGCAACAGGCGCTGCAGGCTTACATCTATGAGGCCCATGTCATTGATGCGATGGCACAGGAGAAGCAATTCGATCATTGTCTTAATCGGCTTGCCGATGCGCTGGCACGCTATGAAAGCAGCCCGAACTATCCCGACGCTCACACCATAGGTCGCGAACTGTACTGCCTCGAAAAGTCGATTGAAAGTGGCCACGAAGCAATTGATAAGATACGCGACGAGTTTCAGCATCCCAACCTCTACGGCAAAGTCAGTGTGCGGCTGATCAATCGATTACTCGAGCGTGATCTTGCCGAGGAGACGGTCATCAACGAAGTGAGCAACCGCAGAACAACGCGTGGTCGGGCAATAACGTCTGCCAATCTAACAGCCAGCATGCAAGCGGATCCGGAACAAGCAACCATTGACCTTTTGTTACGTGGCCAATGCCGGGCACCTGCGACGTATACCGAGCAGGGACAGATAACCATCCGCGGTTCCTTCCTCACCGATATTGCTGCTAACAAACGCATGTTGGTCGACAAAACGGGAATCAGTTTCCTTCCGGCCGATGCGCAATGCACCACCTCGGTCCAGTTCCACGACATCTCTGCAAATCGATTGTTCATCGAGCGGATTGCACGGCGCCGCGCACCAAAAATGCGGCCCGATGCAGAGGCCGAGGTTTCGCAGCAGACTGAACTGAGAATTGAACAGGAATTGAACAGTCAGGCTGAAGAATCGCTGCAAGAGGCAAATCATCTGTTTGTCGATTATTTCTGTGCACCGAATCATTGCTATGGAACTTTCCCTGAAATGCTTCGATTCAGCACCACGCTCAGCAAAATGCAACTACACGCTCAATCCGCTCGAAAGTGGCAATTAGGATCTCCTCAGGCACCCCCTGCCTTGGATCAACATGACTTGGGATTTGCCATACACGAATCGATGATCGGAAATTATGCCGAAGGACTGTTCGGCGGCAAGCAGCTTACCGACCGACAATGGCTGAATTGCCTCAACACGCTTACCGGTTCAGAACCGCGCCCGCTTTGGGTACACGACCGGACGGATCGCTGGTCGCTCACATTTAATGATGAGCGGCCCCTGGTGGTTGCGTTTCGGGACGATCGATTTCGGATCACGTTACGAATCAAACAGTGCAAACGGAACGAGGAGCAACTCAATACACTAGTTGATATTACAAGCACGTTCCGCATAGAAACCACCATCGAAGGTCCTGTGCTCCTCCGCGATGGCGATGTTTCTGTCGAACTCGTGGACACAAAATCGCCCAGTACCAAAGAGCAGGAAATGCTGCATTTCCTTCGCTGGAAATTCCGGGCCGTGATGCCTGAGGCACTCTATTTTGATGGACTCGTCCCCCCGACGGGTGGCTCGCTCGCCATGCTCCATAATATAAAAGCCAACGAATACAGCTTTCAGAATGGCTGGATGCGGATCGGCTACCGCTTGGTTGATCCGAAGGTGGACGCCTCCTTGTAGGTCGACGCCTACATCCCTCGACCGAGGGCAGCGGTGGGAAAACTGAGCCGCCGGTGGTAATCTGTCCCGGTCGCTTTTCATCAGCAGCAACGCTGGTCCAGGTCCATCATGTGCACTTCCATTTGTTCCAGCAAAGACACGCTCGCGCTTGTGTTTGCGATCGGTGTGCTTGCGGTTACTGCGGTCCCAACGCGTGCGGATGACCCCGATCCGGTGCGCGTGCTCGTCTGGGACGAGCGGCAGGAAGAACAGAAGCAGGCCTACGGCAAACAATTTCTCGGCCAGTCAATTGCCGCTGCTTTAGAAAAAGAGGGCTTTCTTGTGCGCTCGTCGGGACTCGACGATGCGGCCCAGGGCCTCGATCCGGCACTGCTCGACTGGGCCGAAGTGCTCATCTGGTGGGGCCATGTGCGGCACTCCAAAATCACGCCCGAGACGGGAAAGCAAATAGTCAGGCGGATTGAGCAAGGCAGGCTCTCGCTGATCGCATTGCACTCAGCACACTGGGCCACCCCGTTTGTCGAAGCGATGAATGCGAAAAGTCGTCAAGAAGCGATTGCCCCCTTCAAGGATCGAAAGTGGAAATTGGAGGAGGTTCCCCTCCGCACCCGCTACTACCTGCCGAAGCGGAGCGAACCGCCCACGCCGCGAACCGAGGTGAGTGAAACGGGTGACGGAAAGGTTCAGATCAAACTCTATCTCCCCAACTGCTGCTTTCCCGCTTACGCCGATCGCGGCACACCGAGTCAAATCAAAGTGCTCGAGCCTGCACATCCGATCGCCCAGGGCATCCCTGCGCAATTCGAGTTACCGCAGAGTGAAATGTATGCCGATCCCTTTCAGGTGCCCGAGCCCGATGCGGTGCTGTTTGAAGAAAGCTGGAAGGAAGGCGAGACTTTTCGCAGCGGTCTGATCTGGAACCTCGGGGCGGGCAAGGTATTTTATTTTCGTCCCGGGCACGAGACGTATCCGATTTTCCTGCAGAAGATTCCGCTGAAAATTCTTGCCGGTGCGGCCCGGTGGCTCGGTGAAACCCAGCGCAGAGAGGCACAGTAGTCGGCCTCCCCGCCACATTCTCGCCGTCGCACTCTTGCACAACGCCTGGCAGCGACCGATCATGAGAACATGTTGGCTTTGACTCGACGAAAACCTGCACCAGCTTTGCGAAACGGCTGGTTCGTTCCTTGGCTGATGCTCTGTTGTACGCTCGCGGTGGCAACACAGTGTGCAAACGCGGCAGAGGGTCCGCTGGCTCCAACGGCAGCGAAGGGGACCTTCCAATTGGCTGACCCGGATCTTGCCATCGAACTGGTGGCCAGCGAACCTGCGGTACAGAGTCCGGTGGCCATCGCTTGGGATGCCGACGGCCACTTGTTTGTGGCCGAGATGATCGGCTACCCGGAAACCGAGGGGCAGGGAAGGATCCGACGGCTCGAAGATCGCGATGGCGATGGACATTACGAAATCTCGACCGTGTTTGCCGACCGGCTCGACTTCCCCACCAGTGTGATGGCGCATCGGGACGGCATTTTAGTCACCGCCGCACCCGACATTTTGTACTTTGCCGACACCGACCGCGACGGGGTGGCCGATGTCCGCCGCGTGGAGTGGACCGGTTTTGGCACCGGCTCGCAGCAACTGCGGGCCAACGCGCTGCATCGCGGCCTGGACAACTGGATCTATGGCGCCAACGGTCGCTGCGGTGGGATCTTGCGTCGCCCGGAGCAGCCGTCCTCGGCAGGCGTCGACATCCACGGCCGCGACTTCCGTTTCGATCCGGCAATGAAAACCATGGAGGCCATCGGCGGGCAAAGCCAATTCGGACAGGCACACAACGATTGGGGCGATCGTTTTTTGAACTGGAACACGATTCCGGTGCGGCAGGTGGTCGTTCCCGAGGTCTATCTCAAAAAGCGCGATGACCTCCGATCGCTAGCCATACGCGATACCGCACCGGGTGGTGCAAGTTTGCAAATTTTTCCGATCAGCCCACCCCCTGCCCAGTTCAATGGCGAGCGAGCCAACCACTACAACGCCCTCTGTGGACTGACCGTTTATCGCGGCGCGGCGCTTGGCGACGGTTACCTCAACGATGCGTTCGTCTGCGAGTCGCTCACCAATCTCATTCTGCATCGTGACCTTGCAGCCGATGGCCCGGTCTACGTGAGTCGTCGCGCAGAGGACGGGCGTGCGTTTCTGGCATCGACCGACAGCTGGTTCCACCCGGTGAATCTGGCCACCGGGCCGGACGGCGGACTCTACGTCGCTGATTTTTATCGCCAATATATCGAACACCCGCGGTATGTGGCCTCCGAGACCGCGCGGGAAGAAACTCCGTGGCAGCGGGGCAAGGACCTGGGCCGCATCTGGCGGATCGGGCCCCGCGATACTCCGCACTCAAGCTCGCCACCGCGGTTAAGTGGCGCAAGCACCGCACAGCTCGTCGCCACGCTCGAAAATCCCAACGGCTGGTGGCGCGAGACGGCGCAGCGATTGCTCATCGAGCGCGACAACCCGCAAGCGGTTGCGCTGCTCGAGGCGCTGGTGCCGCAGGCCCGCTCACCCCAGGGACAGCTACACGCGGCGTGGACGCTTCACGGACTAGGCAGGCTTCGTGCAGCGGTCATCGATCAGTTGCTCCAAAGCAACCATCCGCAGGTCCGTCGGCACGGCGTGCGGCTCGGAGCAATGCTGTGGGATAAGAATCCAAAAATGGGTGAAATGCTCTGCAAGCTTACCACTGATCCGGAGGCCGCCGTCCGGTTTGAGCTGGCCCTGGCCCTCGCGGAGCGGGACAACCCGCGCTCGATCGCATCCCTGCACAGCTTGGCCAAGCGAGATTACGCCGACCGCTGGATCAGCGAAGCGGTTCTCGCCGCCGACCGCGTGGTTCCCTTGATCGCAGGCCTGGCTACAAACCACGACTGGCAAACGTCGCTTACCGCACCGCAGTTGGACTTTCTCGTCCGCGCGGGCCGCAGGCTCGGTATGTCGGGCGGAAGCAGCGAGGTCAGCAAGCAGATCACGCAACTTTTTTCCAGCGATGAGGTGAATGCGCTGCGCGAGACTGCCCGCACGCTACTGCTTGCCGGTCTCGCGCAGGCGGTCGACGTGGGCGATGAAAATTTAAAGGCGATATTCAGCAAATGTCCGCCGGTCGTGCAGCAGCGTTTGCGGAAAAGTGTCGCCGAGGCGGCAAAACTTTATCAGCAGCAGGGCATTCCACGTCCAGCCCGCGTGGCACTCCTCCATCTTCTGGTCGCAGCGCCCGAGAACGAGGCGGCCGCGTTGTATGGAAAAGTGCTACGCACATCGAGCGATCTGCTGTTGCTACGGGCCGCGGCACGCGGACTGGGCACACTGAGAAAGGTCGATTACTGGCTGCCCCTCTACGCAGAGTGGGATACGCTGAGCCGCGGAAGTCGTCAACAGATTTTACTCTCTGCACCGAGTGGGCAGTCCAATCGCGATGCGCTCTACGCCGCGCTCGGCGAAGGGCAGCTCACACCGCAGGAAATTCCTTTTGCCTTGGCCGCTACACTTAGCCAGCAGGGCGCGGCAGCGGAGCGGGCGCGATTTGCCGAGATTCTTAAGACCGAGGCCAATGCAGATCGCGAGCAGGTGCTGCGCGACTTTGCCGATGTGGCCACACTGACGGGTAATCTCCAGCGCGGCGGAGCCCTCTTCTCGCAGCACTGCCAGAGTTGCCACTCGATGCTCGGCCGAGGACGTCGCGTGGGACCTGACCTTTCGGGTGCCGGCCGCCAGCAAACAGCCGACCTGTTGCAACACATTTTGGATCCGAGCCAGACGATTTCGCCCGACTACTTGCAGTATGAAGCGACCACCCGCGACGGCAAAGTTTATGCCGGATTGATCGTAGCAGAAACGGAAAATGCGCTCTCGCTGTGTGATGCGCAGGGGCAGATTACGCCGATCGGCCGCGGGGAACTCCTAGAAATGCATGCGCTACCGACTTCGCTGATGCCCACCGGGGTGGAGACCAAAATCGACCACCAGGCGATGGCCGATCTGATCGCCTTTCTCCGTAACCCCTCGCGCCAGTGGATCGCTGAAGAGTAGTGGCTCGCTGAGGAGTGACCGCGCTCACACTTGATGGGCCTGGCGGAGGATGTCACTCATGGCTGCGACCATCTGCGCTTCGACCTCGGGCTTACATGCCAACCGATGCTTGTAGAACATGGCCGCACCGAAGGGACTCGCTTCATAGCCGCCCTTGTCTCCCATGCGGTAGGCCTCGGCGGTGGCCAGATAATTTTCACAGCCGCCGGTGTAACCCAGTACGAGCGTATGCTTGAACGGCGAGTTCTCTTGGCCTTGCAACTGGTAGGCGGCAAACGGTTCGTGCGCCAGGCCTAAAATGCAAAGGTCATCGCCGAGGGCGAAGGCTTGCAGCGGCATTTTTAAAAACCGGGGCTTGCCCGCTTCGGCAATCGCCAAAAGTTCCTGGTAGGGTCCATGGTGCGGCCGCTCGGCCACCAGTTTTTTACACTTCTCGACCGAGGGTGGATCCTGCAGCGGCAACTCGATTTCGCGGTAGGCGAACCGCAGGCGTCCTTCGAGCGACTGCGGTTCTTTCCGCAGTGCTCGCACAACGGCATAGCCCAGATCGCGGCCTGCGCCTTTGGCTGCACCGATGCCCGAGGCGAGTGGGAATCCGTTGATATCGCCACTGCAGCCCTGGATAAACATCGGGATGCCACCGGTCTCTCCTTCCGGAGGTGCCTTGCCCCCGTTCATGGCCCGGCGAATATGCTGGGAGGCAAAACCGGGATAGTCGGCACTGATCTTGCGACTTGCCGAGTGAACGATCACCGGGTGCGCAGCGTAGCTATAGAGCACACCGACCGGTCGATCGCCGGCCACGGTTTTGAAATGGATCGCATCGACCCAGGGCATCTGTGCGCCGTCTGGATTCGGGGCCATGGTCATGCCGTGGGCCGCGAGCATGCGGCGGTTGAACGAAATCTGGGTCGGCTCGCGACGATACCGGGCCGTGACTGGTTGCAATTGACTATCGGCCTCGGCGACGACCTCGGCAAACTGACCGGGCAGCGTTTGGTGCCACGGCTTGTCTTTTGCCTTCTCCCATTGTTCGCTCCAGGGAATTGTCAGTGGCGAGTTGTGGTTGTGGCTGCAGTTGATCATGATCTGCTGCTTGGGAATTCCCGTCTTTTGGTGAATCGCCTCCACAATTCGATCGCTGTACTCAAAATCGAATCCCAATAGATCGTTGGAGACAATCGCCAGTTTGGTCGCACCGTCAGAGAGCACCAGCGCGCGGATATAGAGCGGGTCGTGGGTCCCGTCACTTTTTTGCATCGGCCCGATCAGAAAGGTGCCTTCAGACGGAATGTCGGCCACCGTTTCTGCCGCCCCAGCCGACCAGGTCGGCTTGGCATTTTCGCTCGCAGCGGCTTGCGACTGCTGCAGAGCGACGGCAGCGGCACCGGCACTCGCGACTTGATGAAAGGTGCGGCGGTTGAGTTTGAACTTTTCCATGGGGTTCCTTTTTGATCGACCGATAGCTTTTCGAAATATTCACCGTCTACAGTTTAGCACCAATGAACACCAATAATCGATTGAACACCAACGGTCAATCAACGGGTACAGCCAGAAAAAAGCGTGCGGGACCAAAAGGCCCCCAAGGTTCGCAAAGAAAATTGGCACTCCGCGGCGAGCGACTCGACCGGTAAGTTCGCTGCCGGCAGACTTTTTCACCTCGACAGCGATGCAGCCTGCTCCAATGCAACATGCTCCTCAGGTAGGGTGAAATTCGCGTTTGCAGCCTCTTTGCGAGGTCGTTTCTCCCCGCAAATTCCTTGTTTTTCCGCCGATTTCTGTTAGGCTCGGTAGTGGTCTGTTTTTACCAGGGGTAAGCTCATGCGCGTTTTGATGGCTCGTCGTCGTTTTGCGGTCACGCTATTTCTTTTGCTTGTCTGTTCAGCGGTCGCTCGAGCCGGAGTCATTACGTCGGGTGATTCGTTCGTTGAGATCAAGGATATTCCAACCTCAATCGATGGGAGTTCCTCCGACGCCTATAACCATTATCGTCCGCAGCCAGGCAAGCCGCTTGAAAATTCGCGTGTACTCTGCGACAGCTGGTGGTGGTTTAGACTTGAGGGCGATAACGACGAAACCGTATTCCACAGCCCAGTCGAAGAAAGTTTCGTGGGTAATACGGCAACCTTCACCTTCGATTTTCCGCAATTCAAGGCCACGCTTCAGCACGTGCTGAATGATAATGTGCTGGTGGAAACACTCAGTATTATTAACAGCCCGC
>CAUZBD010000067.1:0-8574 GCA_963577795.1 Planctomycetota bacterium
GATCCACCCCCCCGGCCACTGACAAGGCAAACTGCGTCCGGCTACAATACATGGCTTAATCTTCCCCAAACCCCGTCACGAGGAATCTGAGACATGGCTACGACGTATCGCTTTTCTTTCGGCCCCTGGAATATTTCCGAGGGTGCCGACCCCTTCGGCCCCGAGGTCCGCTCGCCTTATTCGCTCCAGGAGAAATTTGATATGTACGGCCCGCTCGGGTTTGAGGGGGTGCAGTTCCACGATGACGATGTGGTCGAAGATATCGAAGACCACGCCCCCGAGGCGGCACTCGCCCGCGCCCGCGATGTGAAAAAGATGCTGGACGATCGCGGACTCACCCCCGAATTTGTCGCTCCCCGGCTCTGGTTCGATCCCCGTACGGTCGATGGAGGGTTCACGAGCAACAGCGCTGACGACCGGCAATACGCCCTCGACCGCTGTCTGCGAGCCATCGATATCGCCCGCGAGGTCGGCACACCAAATATCGTGATGTGGCTAGCACGCGAAGGAAGTTACATCCGGGAATCGAAAAATGCCCGCGTGGCGGTCGATCGGATTCGCGAAGGGATCGATCGCATGCTTGAATACGACGGGGAAGTGCGGGTCTGGATCGAACCGAAACCGAATGAGCCGGTCGATAGCGCGTATATTCCCACCATCGGTCACGCGCTGGCGTTGGCCTATCAGACCGTAGACCCCTCCCGTGTGAGCGGGCTGATCGAAACGGCCCACTCGCTCCTGGCCGGACTCGACCCCTCGGACGACATGGCTTTTGCCCTGGCACACGACAAGCTCAGCAGTGTGCATCTGAACGATCAGGGCGGACTGAAGTTCGACCAGGACAAATGTTTTGGCAGCTTCAATCTCCGCAGCGCGTTCAATCAGATCCGCGTGCTGGAAGAAAATAACTACGGATCGCGAGGCGAGTTTATTGGACTCGACGTCAAAGTGATGCGGACGCAGAAGCAGGAAGGATCGACCGATCACTTGACCGGTAGTCGCAAGAATTTTGAGCGGATTTTAGCCAAAGTCCGCTCCCTCGACACCACGCTCGAGCAGCAGCTGATCGACAACCGCGACTACGAAGCGCTCGATCAGTATATTCTCTCTCACCTGATGGGTAGCGCGTAGTGACCGTTAGGTGAGCAGTGGTGCGGCCACCTCACGCAGCGATCGCTCTGCGCGGGCGCCGTACTGCGCGATGATTTCGCTCGCCGCGGCGGCTCCCAACTGCCCGCAGACTTCGAGCGGCATTTTTTGCGTGTAACCGTAGAGGAACCCTGCGGCAAATAAATCGCCAGCGCCGGTGGTGTCGAGCAAACGACGGGGCAGAACGGCTTCAATCGCAATCCGCTCCCCGTCGGCAAGCACCGCGGCACCTTCCGCACCACGCGTGACGGCCACAAACCGGCAGTGGTTCCCGGCAGCGTCGAGTGCCGCTTCGATATCCTCGAGCTGATAGAGTGCCATAAGTTCTTCTTCGTTGGCAAAGAGAAGATCAACGTGTTCCTGTACGAATTGCAGAAAAGATTCGCGATGCCGATTCACGCAGAACGCATCGGAGAGGCTGAGCGCAACCTGCACGCCCGCTTCGTGGGCCAAGCGAGCCGCCTTCAAAAAGGCTTCTTTCGCAGGTGGAAGGTCCCAGAGGTAGCCTTCCAGATAAATTAACTTGGCTGAGGACACCATCTCAGCATCCACATCACCCGGCCCCACGTGCACGCATGCGCCGAGAAAGGTGTTCATCGTTCGCTGTGCGTCCGGAGTGACCAGCACCACACACTGCGCCGTCGGTGGACCGCTTTGTGGGTCGGGGGTCAGGAAAGCAACGCCCGTCTTGGTCAGTTCGCTGCGAAAGGTTTCACCGAGCCGATCCGTGCCGACTTTGCCGATAAAGGCCGCCCGCCCACCGAGATCCGCCAGGCCCACCATCGTGTTGGCGACCGAGCCGCCCGAAAGCTCGCGCTGCGCATCGATGACCCCACTAAGGGCGGCTGCCCGCTCGGCGTCGATCAGGGCCATACCCCCCTTGGACAACCCTTCCGCCTCAAGAAAAGCATCGTCGACCAGGGCCAGCACGTCGACAATCGCGTTCCCGATTCCCAGCACATCGTATTTGGTGTCACTCATCACTTCCTGCTTTCTCACAAATTTACAATGCCAGCATTTTGTTTGAGTGGGAAGTTTACTCGAGGTGTCGCATCCAAAACAAGCCAACACTTGACACTTCGCAGCGACTCAGGGACAACGTGGTAGCCGATCTGATCCATTTTTGAGGTACGCACTTGCAAACTGTCTATTCCTCTCCGGCCCGCTACACGCAGGGCCCCGGCGCCATCGAGAGGCTGCCCAGCGAGTTGGCCTTCCTCGGCCTCACCGGACCGATACTGATCGTCTCTGGTCCGACGATGACCCAACTTTTAGAACCGCGCTGGGAAAGCGTTCTTGGCAATGTCGGCATCCCCTACCGCATGCAACTCTTCCCAGGAGAATGCACGATCGCCGCGATCGACGAGGTCCGCGGGCTTGCCGAGAGCACCGGTGCTGCAACGCTGCTGGCCGCAGGAGGGGGCAAGGTCTTGGATACGACCCGCGCAGCAGCAGCACAACTGAGCCGGCCCTTCGTCGCCTTTCCGACTGTCGCCTCGACCGACTCTCCCTGTAGCGCGATCAGTGTGATTTACGACCATCGAGGCATCTACGAAACTTTTCACAGTTTCTCCCGCAACCCGGACCTGGTACTGGTCGATACTGAAATTATTGCCAACAGTCCCCGTCGCTATTTTATCGCAGGCATGGGCGATGGCCTCTCGACGGTTTTTGAAGCGCGGGCCTGCGTCCGTGGCGCGCGAGAAAACTTACGGGGAGGTCTCTCCACTATTGCCGCCCGCGAGATCAGCGAAGTGTGCTACCGCACCTTAATGGACGATGGGCGGGATGCGCTGGTCGACCTTGATGCCCATCGCGTGACGCCTGCCTTGGAACGGGTGATCGAGGCCAACACCCTGCTCTCCGGTATCGGTTTTGAATCGTCCGGGTTGGCCGCTGCCCATGGAATTCACAATGCGATGACCGTGGCCGAAGGAACCCACAACTCCTTGCACGGTGAAAAAGTTGCCTTCGGTGTTCTGGTGCATTTAATGCTCGAAGAGCAATCCCCCGAGGTCATCGAACCGGTCGTCCGTTTTTGTCGCGACGTGGCACTACCGGTGACGCTCGCTCAGGTGGGGCTCGATGCAGGGGACCGCGACACGCTCGTTCGAATCGCTGAAGAGGCCGTTCAGCCGGGAAGCCTGATCCACAACGAGCCGTTCGACGTCTCTGCCGGGCAGGTCCTCGAAGCGCTGCTCGCTGCCGATTCGGTGGGAAACCAAACAGGAACCCTATGACAAGCGATCGCAATCCACCGATCGATCGTACATCGCTTGAACAACTCATTACGCAAACCTTTGTCGACTCGGCAGAACATCACACTGCGCTTACTTCGACCAACGACCGTGGACTCACTTTAGCACGCTCGCAGACCGATCGCCCTCCAGGTTCAGTGCACCTGATCTACGCCGAACAACAAAGCCGCGGTCGCGGTCGCAAAGGAAAGAGCTGGCTCTCTGCACCGGGTAGCTTGACCTTTTCCCTTCTCATCCCGAGACCGAAAGCGATCTCGACCGTAGTCTCTCTCGCGGTTGCAGTCGCCACCTCGGAGGCGTGCGCTGAATGTGTTCCAGAAGAAACGATTCGCGTGAAATGGCCGAACGATATCTACTTAAATGGCCGTAAGGCCGGCGGTATTTTAATCGAATCGCCAGCCAACGGGTCGCAACTGGTGATCGGCATCGGCATCAACGTGAATAATTCATTCGCAAACCTAGAATTAGAAGATGGTGAGGCTATCACTTTGGCTGCCGCCTCGGGCAAAGCGATCGACCGGGCGCATCTCTTCCACGGCATTCTGAGTTGCCTCGGCAAGAGGTGGGTGAATGCATCAATGACCCTTCCTGCAGACTGGGACCGGTGGTGCCTGTTGCGTGGCAAGGAAATTATTGTGCACTTGAAACATCGAACGATCAAAGGCATCTGCCGAGGAATCGACGGGGCAGGAAATCTGCTTATCGAAGAGGCAACCTTCGACGCCGATTCGCCGAACCTGCATGCGGTGGCTTCTGCCAAAAGTATCACCTGGCAGTAGCGTCTGAATCAGTGCTTCAGCACGGTCGTTTCATCGATAATCTCCACCACATCGGTCTCTCCTAAATCCTCTGCCAGCGAGAGCAGCACCTGTTTGGTGTAAAAGGTTGGCACGACCCCACGGAAATAGAGCTTCCCGTCGCTGAACTGGACATCGATCGCTCGAATCGCGATATACATGCTGTTTTGAAGTCGCTGGCGAATAAGGCGAAGGAAGTCCTTTTTTGTGTCTCCGCATTCACGCAGTGCAACTGGAGGATCGACAAACAATGCGCGGCGGATTTCATTGATTGCCAAAATACCGGTTGTCGATTCCGGAGGTTGGTTCTCCATCATGCTTCCTTTCTCCCTGGAATCCTGAAAACTCAGGGCATTCGTCACTCCATGCATACGGTCGGCTCCACTTAATCGCACATCCTGTGCCGAAAAAACCGCTGGATGAATTTTCTAAAAAGAGGCGGATTTCGGCCAAGATGAAACGCGGAGGGCGGTCGTGCGTGTGCGGTGTGCATACAATTCAGGCAATCGACGCCCAACGATTCACCAACAGCAGGCTAGCATGGCAAAAGGGACCAAGCGTTAATCCACGAGTTCAAACGACCCCTTCTCGCCCTCCACCACGCGACAAACTGGTTTCTCCGGTTCGTGATAAAGAACAAATCGCCAGTCCGATTCAAGCGCCTCGGTCAGCATTTTCTGCTTGGTCTGCATGTTATCCCAGGGCAACATGTCGTAGCCCATACTGTAGGCCGCTCCCACGTGGCTGCGCGTGGGCATCACATCCGAGGGAAAGCAAACCGTCCCCTGCCCATCGTCAAATTCAATCGACTGCAGCCCCCAGGTATGTCCCGGACGTGGTCGGAGACGAATGTCGTCCAAAACCGTCTCCTCCCCTTCGACCAACTTGACCTGAGAGGCCATCGGTTCGAATGTGGACCGGAGATAAGTTTTGCTCATGGTGGAACGGCCCGCGCGAGCGTCTTCCCACTCTTGCTTTTGCACGTAGATCTCCGCTGCAGGAAAGGTCGAGACCAAATTCCCCTCCCGATCGATCCGCGAAATCCCCGCAGCATGATCGAAGTGAAGATGACTGAGCAACACCGCTGAAATCGAATCTGGCGAAATATCGACTGCTTCAAGGCCCGCTCCGAGCGAATTCTCCTCGAGTGCGAAAATAGCCCGCTCCTTTTCAGACATTTTCGTTCCGTACCCGCACTCGATCAGCACCCGCACACCATCCCGCTCCAAAAGCAGGCAGTGGCAGGCCAGCGGAATGCGATTCAGCGTGTCGGGCGTGACGAGTTTTTGCCAGAGCACCTGCGGCACCACGCCGAACATGCTCCCGCCATCGAGTCGAAACCGCCCTGCGGTGACAAGCTGCCAGTTCCACTCGGCCATTTATTTTTCCTCGCCTACAGATGAAACGGAATCACCCGCTGCTGTTCGTCGGCTTGACGCTCAAGTGGCGGATCGAGCCAAAGAATCGGTTCGTTCTTTGCCAAACAATCCGACACCCGCTGCTTGATCTGTGGCAACAGTTTCTGCAGTGCCGCCCGCTCGTCTCCCGCCCGACTGGAGAAACCAGCCAGATTCGCTGCTCGCACTTCGGTCTCGTCCCCGCGGCGGATCACGTAGACCACGAGGCTAAAGGCAGGCACATCGCCTGTCGTCTGCGAAAGCGGATCGGACTTTGCGGATGCTCCTTGCTCGTTTGATTTAGCCATGTTTCGTTCCCTGAATTCTGTTTCGCCCATGCTCCCCGGTGGCCGCAAGGATAAAAGCCGCGTGACCGGACGGCAATGCCCTTCGGCTTGGGTATTTTGGTATAGTCGTCGCATTATTCCTATTCCTCACCCCTAGCGAGCGTTTTATGCGTGCCCTGGTTCCCGTGGCCAACGGAAATGAAGACATCGAGCTCGTAAGTATCACCGACATCCTCACCCGCGGTGGGATCGACGTGGTCCTCGCGTCCACCGAGAAAGAAAAAAAGGTTCGCTTGATGCAGGGCCTGCGGATCGAAGCCGATTGCATGCTTGCGGATGTACTCAAAGAAGATTTCGAGGCGATCGTCATGGCTGGCGGCATTCCGGGTGCCATGCGATTGGCCGAAGCAAGCGGACTGCATGACTTACTGATCCGGCAGCATGCGGCTGGCGCTGTGCTTGCAGCGATCTGCCTCTCCCCTGCCTTGGTACTCCATTCCGCCGGTGTGCTGGATGCGTGCCAGAGCGTCACGGGATACTCCCAGCAAATCAAAACTCGCGACCAGACGTATGCACCCGATGCGTTCACCCGGATTCTTGGCGATAGCTACGACCCCTCACTGCGAGTCTGTGTCGATCACACGCAACGGATCGTCACGTCCCAAGCGCCCGGTACCGCAATCGAATTTGCACTTGCTGTCGTGCGGATGCTTGCCGGTGATGCGGTTGCCGACACCATCGACCGCTATATTATGGTCGCCCATTGAAAGGAATACGATGCGCATTGCTCTTTCGACTCTTGCTTCGTTGTTTGTTGTGACTGCGCTTTGCGTGACCGCAACGCGCGCGGGACCCCCCCAAGAAGCCGAGCTTGCACCCTTTCTGGGAACACCTGCATTTGAGACTCAACAGGTCTATAGCCAAGAGCGACACCCCAACGTCGCGGTGGCCACAGATGGAACGGTACTTGTGACCCTCGGTAACAGTCGCCTACTCGTCCGTCGCAGCAGCGATGGCGGCAAAACCTTCGGCCCGCCGATTGTGATTGCCGACCCCGGCTTTCAGAGTGGTGGCCTGACGGTCGACGAAACCACGGGAGACATCATTGCTTTTGCCGAAGCCAAGCACCCCCCTGCCAAACTGGGAATCTATCGCAGTGGTGATCACGGCAAAACGTGGAACAGGCAACCGACCCAGATCGCACCAGATAAGCTGGGAAACACGCCCTCGATGCATATGAACGAACACGGGATCACGCTCCGGCACGGTGCGCATGCCGGCCGACTGCTGAGGCCCGCTCGTTTTTATGGCGATGGAAACCGACCGGAAGAGTATTCCAATCACTACACGACCGCCATCTACAGCGACGATGGAGGCAAGACGTGGGAAACGAGCGATCCGTTTCCCGAAAATGGCACGGGGGAAGCCACAGTCGCTGAACTTTCGGACGGAAAGATCTACTACAACACGCGCTGTCACTGGGATCAGAATCCGCAGCACACGCGTCGTCGCTCGGCGATGAGTCACGACGGCGGCGTGAGTTGGAAGGATTTCGACGTAGTGGAAATTTTGCCCGACGGCCTGCAGCATCGCGCCTACGGTTGCATGGGCGGCTTGGTCCGCCTGCCGGTGGCCGGTCGCGATATCCTGCTCTTCAGTAACATCGATGCCAAAGGCGAACAACGCAAACGGGTCACAGTCTGGGCCAGTTTTGACGGCGGTAAAACCTGGCCGCTCAAGCGACTGATCGAACCGGGCCTGAGTGCCTACTCGTCGCTCAATGCCGGCAGGCCTGGAACCGCAAGCGAAGGCTGGGTCTACATCCACTACGAGTCGGGACGCGGCAGCAAACTGGCCCGCTTCAACCTCGAGTGGCTGCTCGGGGGCGAAGCGACCGGCGATGGAAAGGTGCCGGAGGAATTCTCGCGCTAACTCACAAATCTATTTTGTGTTTCCTAAAATAAGGAACCAGGTAATGAACGATACACATTCCAGTGGCTCTTCCTGCATCGTGTTCTCTTTACGCAAAACGTCCAATTCGAAATGACTGCTCATCTTGCGACTGCTTGTCGGACTTCCGCTACTCTTCTTTGGCATCTTACATTTCATCAAGCTGGCTGCGTTTACCAACATCCTGATTGCCAGCGGGCTGCCCTTCGTCGAATTCAATACATTTGCCGCACCTGTGGTAGAGGTACTCGCGGGAGTGCTGTTGATCCCCGGTTGGTTCACCCGCTTGGGCGGTGTGCTGGCAATGTTTGCCATGGCACCGGCGATTTACGGAACGCTGGCAATTGATGCGCTCACATTGGAAAACCTGCCCCCTGGACTCGAAGCGATCCCCCAGGTTCCACCTCTGTTCGTACCCATTGCGCTCTCGCTATTTGGCGTATTGCTTGCGTTTTACGGCGGTGGCGGGTTCAGCCTGGACCGCAAGCGCACGATGCGACACAACCACTGACTTGGCGGCTCATGCTACGGGCATTCCATACCGGCAATTCGATCTATAATGGGCTTTTCAACTGCATTCAGAGGATGAGAGCATCATGGAGAGCGATCTGACGTTCCATACGCACGAAGGCACGGCGGTCGCCGCAACGTTCGCCGCCCCGCCGGGTGAGGGACCCTTTCCAGCGGTCCTGCTTTGTCAGGGACTCTCCGGGGTGCGGAATCTGGTACTGCCGCG
>CAUZBD010000068.1:0-8517 GCA_963577795.1 Planctomycetota bacterium
ATGTTGAGTAGATGAATTTTCCCAGGAAGATGGTTGGAATCAGGAGTGCAAGCATCAGCAGGGCTTTTTCTTGACCCTGAACGGCAAAGATTATCGCTGCATCTAAGACAACTAACGTCAAAAGACAGAATTTAACTCCTACTTGCACGTTTATCGGTATCGGTTCCAAGACCGCCTTCCCGCATCTCCATGCGATTTGCAGTGCGACAAGTAACCAGAAGGCAAACCAGATTCCAATATTTTGGGTTACCAGTGTTTTGTTTGTGGGGATGAATTGAGGAAAGGAAACCAGGCAAGCCAAGCCTAAACCCATGACAAGTAGACTCGCAGAGAGATAGAGCCGATTGCTTCTGTCGGCCTCGGTCCGTGCAAACCACGTCAGTCCTACGATATAAATCCCAATCCCACCGATGATGAGAAAGTGACTCATCGTGAACGCTGTCAATGTTCCTTCAACAACGCTCATTCCCATCAGAACGTTGAGTGATCGACAGACGCCCATCCCAAAGGGCCCTAACCAATTTTTCTTTAAAATTCCATCGTATGCCACTACGGCAACTGCCAAAAGCAGAGCGATCAGTACCGTGCCGGGTGTGTGACTCATGAAACTGAGAGTCAAGGCCAGAATAATTCCGAGTCCGACTAATTGCGTGCCGAGCCATAAGGCGGTTGATTCGGGAACTCGACGAGAAGGAATGGGTCTGGCAGGTCGTTCTTGTAAGTCTTTGTTACGATCAAAATAATCGTTAAGTACCATCCCAGCGAGATAAAAACAGCTGGAAGAGAGAACGAGCAGGAGCAAAATCCCCAGATGTGTTTCCGAAGAATTTTCGCTACCGGTTATTGCTGCCTGAGCAAACCAGTAACCCATGATTACGTCTGCGATGGCCGTAAACACGTTGGGCAATCGCAAGAGTTCCAGATAAGCACGAATTTTGGAGTCAGGCCGGGGCATCGTCGCTCACTGTACAGAAATCTCTAGTTGTTGCATCATACTTTGTAGAAAAGAATAAGCTTCTTGAGCCGCTTCGTCTGGATGATCGATATAGGGATAGAGTTCAACCGTTATCCAGCCATCGTAGGAAGTTTGCGCTATTTCACGGAGGGTCGCCGCAAAATCAATGGCTCCGTGACCCGGTATCAGATGTGCATGTTTCCGTGAAGCAGCAATGTCTTCAAAATGGTAGTGTCTTGTATGCGATTGCATTTTGACGATCCAGTCTTGCGGATCTTCTCCCACGCAAAATGCGTGTCCAATATCAAAATTAAGCCCGATTTTAGCCGAGTCAATTCGATCGACAAATTCAAGATATTGGCCAAAGGTTTCAATCATTAGTTCTGGTTCGGGCTCGATCAATAAATCGATGTCCAGCGCTTCAGCCACCTCGATACAAGGCATTAACTCATCGTAAAAAATATCGGCACCTACTTCCCACGACTGATTTTCTATGAGCAGTCCACCAGGCTCCGTAGTAATGCAGGGCGCCCCAAGATCGGCTGCCAATTGTAAAGCGCGTTTTGTGTGCTCCCTGCGGATCGCGCGATAGTGAGGGTCGGGATCTGTCCATCCAGGGTGCCAGTAGGGTTGCCGGGGGTCGGCAACCGCATTCATCATAAAAGCGTTGATGTTAGAGATGGTCAGTTTGTGTGCATCAAGGGATTTACGAATAGACTCTTTGCGTTCTTCGAGCAAGCCAGCGGGCCAAGCGTGCGGAACGTCAGCCAAGATTTCAATCCCTCGATAACCGCATGCCGCAATTTGCGCAATAGTCTCCTCAATCGAGAAGTGCATGTAGGCATTACTGCTGAAAGCAAGTTTCATAGGAGAGCCAATCGATCTACATCAGGGAGGCTCTATGGTGCCTCAATCACGCGTTGCCTGCAATCCCCGCCACGTCCCCTAGCTGCTAGCGCTGCGGTATCCGCGGAGAGCTCGGTAGAAAACCATACGGGAAACCAGAAAACTTATAATCGTTCCGAAAACGGTATACACCGCGAGTGCTGTATTGCTCGGGTCAAGCGGTTTTGCGAGGAGCCGGGCTGGCACATTCACGGCGAGGAGGACAGGAATAGCGAAGGAAAAAAAGTTTCTAAGCGACTCACCAATCCAGCGACGCGGGTCGCCTGCAGGGCCGCTGTAAATTTCCATTGGATATCGGGAAAAGTTGGTGATATAGAACCAGAAGTTATACAGCGACTGATTCCTTCCGAGCCAAATGCTTGTCGCAGAAAGGGCAATCATCAGACTGTAAAGAATGATGACTCCGCACAGCACATACATCGGGTAGAGCAGCACCTGTATCGGGTGCAATGAAAATCCTGCCTGTCGGTTGCACAACTGCCAGAGAGAAAACAGGAGGAGCAAGATGGCAAACCCGGTGTTCCCCAGGCCCGACCAATTCACTTTCTGTAATGAAATGAGGAACTGAGTATCAATTGGTTTAAGAAGGGCAAAATCCAGATTCCCGGTTCGAATAAGTTCGCTGAATTCCTGTGCGTTGGGCATGAAGAAAGTTTGCACTAAGCTATTAACGATGGCCACAGTCGCAAAAAAAACAAAAAATTCATACTGTGTCCATCCCGTTGCTACACCAATGACATCCGTATAGGAGAAGATCAGAAGGTAGAAGCCAAGGTTCATAAACATCCACGAGAGAGAAGAAATAGTTTCGATGATAAAATTAGACCGGAAGGTCATGTCGCGAACGAGACTATTGCGGGCGAACGTAAGAAAGACGCGCCCGTAATGGGGTTTCTGTATACGGTCTCTAGGATCTATGTGTACTGAAAAACGATCCATTCTTTCGTCGCCTTCCTCAACCACCGAATCCACTATAGCGTTTCACCCCACGGTGAAATGCGACGCGGCAGACTAGAATAAAAAAGAGAACCCATGCGGTTTCTACCCAGAGAGCTATAAGCAGACTTTCTCCCTCGATCTTTCCAAGCCAAACGGCAGCTGGGAAATAGGCTAAATATTGAAGAGGCATTGCCTCAAAAACGTAGTTCCACGGATAAGGAAGAATGTCCAGGGGAAACATGTGCCCAGAGAAAAAAAAGTTAAACAGCATATATATAAAGAGCAGCGAACTGACCTCTAAAAACCAAAATCCGATCAACCCAATCGCAGCTTCAAGGAAGAATCCGAGCAGGAACGACAGGACGAGAGAAATCGAAAATGCAATCATCGTTTCCGAAGATGGCATCGAAGGAAAAAAGTTGCGACAGAGGAAAAAGATAAGGGCAAAGGGACCTATCGCGATCCCATAGTAGACAAGTTTATGTGCAAGACGGCTGAGCAGGAGAAAACCAACCATGTCGATTGGTTGAATGAGATATTTTTTGACCGACCCATCGCGAATTTCTGCAGCAATTCCTGAGGCAAGTCCCGGCATGCTCGAAAATGCACGCGCTACCATCGTCAATAAATAATAGGCAATGAAATCGTGGTAGCTGTAGCCAGCAATTTTCCCGGAAATCGTTTCAAAGATGGTTCCCCAAAGAAAAATTTGTGTAACGATCGGTAGAAACCGCATCAGGGTTCCCAGCACAAAATCACCGCGATAGACAAGTCGTTCCTCAAGACAAATCCGGAGGATGGTCCACCAAGTCACCAGCATGTTCTGTAGTGAGGCGAAGGGAGACCGGCTTTTTTTATAGACAATTTCTGACAAGGGGGTCGATATTCCTGGCTATGTTTTTTGAAGGCTCGATTCTTGGTATGGCCTTAGGGGTCCTGTCCCGCCGACATCGCTTTCCGTTCGAGGTCCCGATGGGCAATAGCGAACATTTCGGCAATGGCTTGTTCGAGTGGAGGATCTTCCACACTCACGTCTTCAACGGGATGCTGCTGAAGAATGGCGGCTAAGCTATCGGTAACCGTTTTTTTTTCCACACGTATTTTAACGCGAGGTGCCTGCTGTTCGATGATCTCGCCATAGCGCCCTATATCGCTTGGCAGGCTATGGTCAGCAAACAGAAGCGTGACCACTTTATGCGTACTGAAACGGTCGATGATCTCTGCCAACGAGCCATCGTGTACAATCACTCCTTGGGCAATGATTACCACACGGTTGCAGAGGGCAACAACATCTTTCATGTAGTGACTTGTGAGGAGAATGGTTATTTTTTTTAATTGTTGGTAGTAGCGAAGGAAATTTTGGATATTGTGCTGGGCAACTACATCGAGACCGATGGTAGGTTCGTCGAGAAAAAGAACTTCTGGAGAGTGCAAAAGTGCAGCGATGAGTTCCATTTTCATCCGCTCACCGAGCGAGAGTTCGCGAACAGGTTGGCCTAAAAGCTTGCGTACTTCGAGCAAATCGACCAACTCATCGCGACGGGCAGCAAACGCTTGCGTTTCAATACGATAAATGTGCTGGTGAAGGCGAAACGATTCTTGCGCGGGTAGATCCCACCAAAGTTGGTTTTTTTGTCCCATCACCAGGGAAAACCGTCTGCGGTAGGCGTTCTCCCGTCGCCAGGGAACATGGCCGAGTACACGGGCCGTTCCTGCGGTGGGCGAGATGACCCCAGAGAGCAGTTTGAGAGTCGTTGTTTTTCCTGCACCATTGGGTCCCAGAAAGGCGACAAATTCTCCTTGATCAACCGCTAAATCAATGCCCCGGACAGCCTCTACCATTCGGTACTTGCGGCGAAAGAGACCTTTGAAGGATGCCCGCAGGCCCTCCTGTTTTTGGTAGATCTTATAGGTCTTGCGGAGTCCCTCAATTCGGATGGTTTCCATAGCGCGATTATAGGAGACAGGCAAGGGAGAGCCTAGTAACGGGGGAATACGCGGTTGGATCGATGCGTGCCGGTTCTATTCACATACCCCCGGATCGAACTGTCCCGTGTTGTATTGCCCAGTGCGAATGGCTGTTTGATGGAATGCAAGTGGCGTGCTTCGCGTTGTCGAATATTTGGGATTTCTCTATAATACGGGCCGTTTTAGTAGGGGAGGAGATCGGCACGAGTAATCTTCGTATAGGGATAGGGCACGATACGCATCGTCTGGGACCAGGTTCTATATTGCGACTTGGTGGTGTGGATGTGCCGCATGACCGTTCATTGATCGGCCACAGCGATGCCGATGTGTTGCTGCACGCCCTCACCGATGCGCTTCTTGGGGCCGCTGCATTGGGGGACATTGGCCAGATTTTTCCGAATACAGATGTAAAAAATGCTGATCGAAACTCTGCTGAAATGCTGCAAGAGGTAGTGACCTGTGTTCGTCAGGCCGGATACAACATCGTGAATGTGGACTGTATTCTTTTTGCCGAACGGCCAAAAATTGCACCCTATTCGACAGAGATCTGTGGTTCGATAGCCGAGATACTTTCGGTTTCACCTGAAGCGGTGAGTTTGAAAGCGAAAACAGGGGAGGGTGTCGGTCCGGTTGGTAACGAAGAAGCAATTTCTGCGCAGTCAGTTGCACTGTTGGAGAAAACATCATGACAACAATAGAGACAAACCGTGAGGAACAGGGCGTGCAGCGGGTCGCGTCGAACATCCGTATCTACAACACACTTTCGCGCAGTAAAGAACCGCTGCATCCGGTCGTATCAGGCAAGGTCGGAATCTATCTTTGCGGGCCAACGGTTTACGACAAAGCACATATAGGCCACATGGTAGGGCCTGTCATTTTTGACACGATCAAACGATTTCTTACCTACAGTGGCTACGAGGTGACATGGGTAGTCAATATCACGGACGTTGATGACAAATTGATCCACAAGGCCAACGAACGGTCGATCTCGATGGCGGAAGTGGCTGAAGAAAATATTGCGGATTACTCAAAAAATCTACAGGGAATGGGTGTCGATCAAATCGATCAGATGCCTCGGGCGACTGAAAGTATGGAAGATATTATCGAAATGACCGCAACGCTGATCGAACAGGGTTTTGCCTATGCAGTCGAGGGGGATGTTTTTTTTGATGTAGGGAAAGACCAGGAATATGGCAAACTTACCAACCGCACACTGAAAGATATTCAAGGCGAAGGCGGGCAGGCGGCAGTGAAAAAACGTTCAGTGGCAGACTTTGCCCTTTGGAAATCAGCGAAACCGGGAGAGCCCTCCTGGGAGAGTCCCTGGGGAGAGGGGCGTCCGGGATGGCACATTGAATGTTCAGCTATGAGTCGGGGACTATTGGGTGAGACGTTCGATATTCATGGAGGTGGACTGGATCTTGTGTTTCCACATCATGAAAACGAGATTGCCCAAAGTGAATGTTGTCACGGAAAGCCAATGGCGCAAATCTGGATGCATAATGGTTTATTACGTGCCCAATCCCAGGCAGGGAAGATTGGCGGAAGAGGTGAACGGGAAGCCTCAGCGGGCAGTGAGAAGATGAGTCGTTCGAAGGGAGCAGATGGGCTTGCCGATCTTATCGAGCAGCAGGGTGGTGAACGGATTCGCTTTTTCCTGCTACGAACACATTATCGTAGTACCGTTCTTTTTGGTCCTGAGGCGATTCGTGAGGCCGCTACGGGTTTAGAGACATTCTATCGTTTTTTTAAACGGTACGAGCGAATCACTGGGACCTCTTTTTATGAAGTTCCAGCGGCCGATTCGCGTTGTGCTGAATGCGCTGAGGTCTCAAGTAACGTCGTTGACGGCGGAAAATCAGTTGCCCAACTTCGCCAACGCTTTCTGGATTCTATGGATGATGATTTCAACACCGGTGGAGCAATTGGTGATCTGTTTGAACTTGTCCGATTACTCAACAAGCAAATTGAAGAGCAGCAACTGGAGCATCCGGCGACACGTACGGAGGATGCTCTTGTTCAATTAACGCGGGGTGTTTCTGTGCTTCGCGAACTTTCTCGGACGCTAGGGTTATTTATCCAGCCCGTCGCCAACACTGGCGTAGACCAGAGTGGATCGGTTTTAGGAGACGTCTTACAACTCATTATTCGATTACGTGCGGAGGCTCGAGCGGCTAAGAAATTTGAGGTTGCAGATAAAATTCGTGATGCCCTGGCAGAGTGGAAGATTGTTTTAGAGGATCGGGCGGATGCGACCGACTGGGTTTTAGATGGAGATCCGGAACGGGCATTCGCAGGACTGGTGACTCTGCTGATTGAGTTGCGAAACACGGCACGCAGTGAGAAAGATTTTGCTGTTGCTGATAACATTCGTGATTCTTTGGCCACAGCAAGGATTATTTTGGAAGATCGTGCGGACGGAACGGAGTGGTCGGTTGAAGCGGGATAAGTTGGTGTGTTGAAAGACTGGGGAATGAGCATGGAAGGATGTCCCGTGAGGATTTTAGGAGTTGATCCAGGACTCAATATCACCGGTTATAGTGTCCTCGAAGCGACCGAGAGTGGGCTTCAGGTGTGCGAGGCAGGAATCGTCAGAGGTCGCGCACGCGGAAATCTTGCCGACCGCGTTCATGCAATTCATGAAGGAATCACAAGTGTTATTGCTTCCTACACGCCTGCTGTCGTTGCACTTGAGGAGTTATTCAGTCACTACAAACGGCCACGGACGTCTATTTTAATGGGGCATGCGCGGGGTGTGATTTGCCTGGCCGCAGCGCAAGCGGGTCTTGTTGTGCATGATTACAGTGCGACGCAAGTGAAGCGAATTCTCACGGGAAATGGAAGAGCGCCAAAGTCCCAGATGCAATTAGCGATCATGCGAGAACTCAATCTAGAGACCATACCAGAACCGGCTGATGTTGCCGATGCGCTTGCGATTGCACTCTGTCATCATTATTTATCCAAAAGAAATTTACCCATCTGAGGTGGTATCAAGTGATAACAAAAATTAGGGGACAGCTTTTGAGTGTTGGTGAAGATTCATTGATTCTCGATATTGGAGCCTACGAATATAAAATTTCAATTCCCGATTTTGCGAGGCGACAATTGCAGTCAAAATTAAATGCTGAGGTCAGCCTGCATACGGTTCATTACCTTGAGGGTAACCCAATGCAGGGAAAGCTTACGCCACGGCTCATCGGTTTTTTAAACGAGGCTGAACGCGAGTTTTTCGAATTGTTCTGTTCAGTTGATGGAGTTGGTGTAAAGAAAGCTTTGCGGGCCATGGTGCGCCCCGTCCGTGAGGTGGCTACCGCGATTGAGGAGCAAGACATAAAGAGCCTTTCGGGGTTGCCGGGTATCGGTCCCGCAACTGCCGAGCGGATCGTTGCGAAGTTGCGACGTAAGGTCCCTAAATTTGCCCTCCTATTGGCGGAACGCGATGAAACGCGAAGTGCCATTGTCGAGCCGGATGTGGTAAGCGAAGGCTTTTCTGTCCTTGTCAGTTTGGGGCATTCGGAAAAGGAAGCCCGTTGCTTAATCGATACGGCTTTGGAGAAAAACGAAAAATACACCGATGTCCAGACGCTGCTCCAAGCGGTCTACGAGCAGGGTCGCGGCGCGTAAAGTTCCCCAGGCGAATCGGTCCGACAGGTGGCCGCCCTTATGTAGCCAATCCGCCGGCCCTCTGCTGGCGTAACCAGTGCGAATTCGATTTTCACGGTCTTTCTTCCCTATTTGCCTCTTTGGGG
>CAUZBD010000069.1:0-8512 GCA_963577795.1 Planctomycetota bacterium
GCGCAGGTGGCGTAATGGTTGTGGCGGGTTGAGAAGTTGGGGGAGTAAGATGTCGGCACGATGAACAAAAGGTTCGATCAGCCGTCGGTATGGCTGGGCATCTTCACCGAACGCTGCAATAGTCTTATGGAGGTCGCGTTCGAGTACGACAGCCGTGCCATCCGGCATGGGATGCACCACCGGTAGCTCAGGTTCGATCCACTCCAAACCAAAATTTTCAAGTCGTAGTTTGGCGAAAAAAGGCGAGGCCATTGCCAGCGGATGGATCGCAGAGCAGACGTCATGCACGAAGCCGGGAAGCGTCAGTTCGGCCGAACGCATGCCCCCACCAATTGCATCCCGAGCCTCAAGCAATAAGACCTTTTTGCCGGCTTGCGCAAGCGTAATCCCCGCGGAGAGTCCGTTCGGTCCAGAGCCTACAATGACAGCATCGTATGACATGCGGTGCTTACCAGAAGAGTTGTCTGCCAATGGCCGAGGAGGGGATCGAACCCTCACGGGGGTTACCCCCCACGGGATTTTAAGTCCCGTGCGTCTGCCAATTCCGCCACTCGGCCCACACTAAGTGTCACTCATCGTATCGGGCGCCCTTGGCTGTGGCAACGCGTGACGGGCACTTCGAAGGCGTTAGGGCATTGTTTCGGTTCCCCTTTTCGGGTACTTATTGACGTGGTCGAGTGGGTACTCGATTGGGTCGGGCCAGAGACTGTCACTGAGTGAGGCAACCGGGAGTTTTCGACATGCGATGCAAAAAAAGCGGTCTTGGTGGACATGGTATTTTTTTCCTCGTGGCCGTCTATTTCGGCCTGTTCACGCTTACCGGTTGCGAGAAGCCCAAGCCGACCGTAGGCGATCAGGTCGGAGCCGCAATCGATGACAACATCGGTCAGGCGTCAAAGAGTATCAACAAAGAGACGGTTGATTTGCGCGATGCGGTCAAGCAGGCCGTTGACGATCACCTCAGTACCAGAAACGGCAATTGATGCGACCGTCTTTGCAGGCAGCCAGGCGTTCAAATTCCCCTTTAGTTTCCGCTGATTTTCTTGATCGCTGCTTTTGCGGCTTCTACCACACTCGGGTCGTGATCTTTTGTAGCCTGCTCCAATGCAGGTAACGCTGATTTTGCCAACGGACCCAATTCAGCCAACGAATCGGCTGCTTCATGCCGTACGAACGGTTGCGGATTTTTGAGTGCGGTTATAAATAGTGGAATTCCTTTCTCAATCACATCTGGATCATCTTCGTCGATACGTGCCAAAGCCCAGGCCGCGGTCGCGGCATAGTACTTGTCTTCATCGTCAAGATGCGCTTTGAGAGCGTCCTTTCCCGGCATTGCCTCGGGCCCTATCTGTCCGAGGATATAAAATGAGGCATAGCGAATCCCCTCATCTTGATCGTCGCATCCCTCGATCGCCAGATCGATCACTTCTTTTCCCTGCGGACCTATTTCACCGAGAGCAAAGAGTAAATGAGTACGGATATCCACATCCGGTTCATCCTTGTAAGCACCGACCAGGGCCGGAGCAGCCGGAGCGGCCACAGGTCCTAGCTGTTGAATCAATTCCGCTACGCTTTCCCTTGCTCCGGGATATTCGAGCGCTTTGATTAAAACCGGCACTGCCGCATCGCCCAATCCAGCCAGGGCAATCAAAGTATCATTGACCACTTTCGGATCGGCATTTCCCAGCGCCGCTTCAAGAGCTGGCAATGTGATCGGCAGGCCTGGTTTGAGATCAAGAAGTGCTTGGGCGGCCATTCGCCGGACGTGTTCGTCGGGATCGGCCAGCATTTGTGCGAGAAATCGGGCCGTCGTCTTCTTGATGTTTTCATTTCCGGGAAAAATCTTTGCCAAGGCCCACGACCCAGCTACCCAGGAAAATGGATCATTGCTATCAAGGTGTTCACGAATCGCCTCAGCTGCCGGAGCAGCCGGTGGTCCAATCATTCCCAGTGCGAAGACAGCCGCACGCTGCACGCCCGCCTCTCGATCGTCAAGCAATGTAATCAGATCGGGCACGGCGGCCACGGCACCCGGCCCAATCATCCCTAGTGTCATCGCTGCTTCTTGACGCTGATAGGGCTCATTGTTTTCGTGAATCAGATCACAGATAGCCGGTACCGCGCCCTTTGCTTCTGGGCCAATCTCATGCAGCACAAGCAGCGCATAGAATTCGGTACGATCGTCTTTCATGGCCTCAACCATCGCCGGAACAATCGCCGCCCCACGTTCTGCCAATGCGTGGAGCGCCCGCCGGATGACGGCGTCATCTTTGTCCTGGAGCGCTTGCACCAGGAGCGGTACGGTCATTTCTGGTCCGGGTTTTATTTCTGCAAGGGCATTCAAAGCGGCATGGCGGACGTTTGCATCCTCATCCGTAATCAGCTTTGCCAGCGAGGCAGCTGCGGGCATTGCCGCTTTGCCCATGCCACCGAGCGCGATTGCAGCGTGTGCACGCAGGTGAGGGTCTGAACTGGTAAGCATTTTTTCCATTGCAGGAACAGCTGGGGCTCCCTTGACCCCCAGGTCGCTAATGCCTTCAATCGCTTTTTCGACTTCTTGATTATTCTGGGAACCCAGCGCGGTGATCAGTGCGTTGAGATCAGCGGCCCGAGTTGGAGAAATCTGCAGGCAAAAGAAAGACAAAAAAAGAGCCGTGTAGACGTGTTTTGGCTTCATAGGGTGGACCCGCTGCTAAGGTTTTCGGTAGATTGACAGTTGCATCCAGATGGGAATCCTTTTAATCTAAAGACAAAGTAGGTTGTTTGCAATAATGAGGCCCGAGCGGTGCCAGGCAGAGCGGGTTCTGCCTGGTGGCCAACCGGATGGAAGTTAACACGGGGATATAGATGATGCTTAGACTGTGGATATTCACAGGTGTTGCCACGGCATGTATTTTTGCGCCCACCGATGCTGCGGCACAGTGGTTCGGCGGATCGTCAAATATGGGCTACCATGCTTCAACAGCCGCCGAAGGTGAAGGAAATGCCATTTCCGCGGTGACTCGTTCCAAAGGCCAGTACCAGCTTGATACCTCCAAGGCACGGATCAATAACGCCCAGGCCAATGCAATGGACATGCAGAATCGAAAGCAGCTCTCTAAGGATTACTTCGAGACGCAGAATGTCAACAAGCAGGACCGCTTTGGTGATTATGCGGACAGAAAAAAACAGCACGAAAAAGATGCCCTGTTTCAATACGGCTCGGAGGGGCGTCCGACACGGCTTACAAGTAGCGAACTCGATCCTGTGACGGGGCAGGTCACGTGGCCGATTGTATTGGAGGCGCCCGCCTTCTCGCAGTATACGAAACCGATTGATGAAGCATTTGTCACCCGTGCAGAGACCAAGAGCAGATTCAATTACAAAACGTATAAGCAGGTCAACAAAGACTGTGATGGGATCGATGACGAACTCAGGTCTCAAATGAAGGAAATTGGCATGAACGACTATGCGACGGCAAAGGGATTCGTCAAGCGGTTAAAGCGCGAGGTCCGCAACGCGGCGAGTTGAGATGCGGCCTTCATTCTGATTTTCCACATTGCTGAGATCCCAGGACCGGGTGAACGGCCAAAAATATCGGACCGAGCATGCCAAGTGGTAAAATCACTAAAATCGTACACCTGAGTCTTCAGTCGAGCTTTTCGACCGAGAGCAGTCCCCAGCCGAAGGGATATGGATATCTCCGGGCGGACTCCGGCGGTGAAGACCTTTATTTTGCGTCCAAGGCGGTCAAAGACTACTCTTTTGACGATTTGCAGGTGGGACAGGAGGTTGAATTCGAGGAGGATTCCAAAACTCCGATGGTCAAAACCGTGGCTTTGAAGGGGGCTATTTTTGAGCCCCCCACGCCGCAGAGCCACCTCGAATAAGCGTGAAACGGCATTCTTTTTTCTGATTTGATTCAGGATCTCCTCAAAGACGGACGATGGTAATCTGTGCCGGTCACGGATGATGGGCATTTTAAGATAGCCTCACCCATTATTTGGTATTTCCGTGCCCAGCCAAAATTCTCCGCCATTGGCGGTTTATGCAGAACCGCCGATCCGCTTGCCCGAGCAAACGGCATCCATACCCTTTGCAACGTGCGAATTGCTCTGTGATGCGTTTTCCCGCGCCACCGGTAGTACGCTTCAATTTTCTGCGGGGGATCCACAAGCTTCCTCACACAGAGCAGCGTCTTTTTCATCGCGTGCGGCACTGTTTCCAGCAAATTCAGGCAAGGGTTCAGCACGACCCCTTTGGTCGGCACCGGTTCGTTCAAGTACCGCGTCTATTGCAGGCCACCTCCAACTGATCGAGCACGGGGAAACGAATAACCCAGCGCAATTGGATGCGGTCTTTGAACTTGCCCATCTGCTCGGCGAGTTGCTCAATGGATTGATTGAGGCCCGCACAACAGCAGAAACGCTCGCCTGTGAAATCGCCACGACTCAGGCAATGCCCTCGAAGCACGCGACAGCGGATCTCGGGCACCGTCTGCAAAGTGTTCTGCAGGCGATCGTGGAGACACTCGACTGTACGGCAGCTGGAATGTACGTACTCGACGATGCGACAAGTCTGCTGCAACTTCGAACGATGTGGGGTTTAGCCGTCGACTCTCTGACTGCTGAGCCACGCGTCCTTGAAACCGCAAAAGCGGATCTGGAGGCGATGCTGGGACACGCAGTTGTGCTTTCAAATAAGCAGATGTTTGACCTCTGGCAGGTTCCAGAAATGCAATATGAGGCGGCCGTCTGTGTTCCATTATCGACAGCGTCAACCATGCTGGGAACCGTTTGGGTTTACCACACGCAGTCAAGAACCTTTGAACACGCAGAACTGAATCTCATCGAAGTTCTTACGGGTCGCTTGGCCATGGAACTCGAATCTGCCAACCCAGGCTGGTGCGCGGCCGGGGCCCCCTTCTGAACCGTCTGTTCACTGACTTGACGACCCCATATCAGGCCCCCTAGACTCATGGATCGCCTCAAAAATTTCTCCATTCACAATGGGGAGAAGCGGCTGTGGCGGAATTGGCAGACGCGCTAGGTTGAGGGCCTAGTGTCCTTTTTGGACGTGGTGGTTCGAATCCACTCAGCCGCACTCTTTGTTTTTCATGAAAAAACAAAGTTGAATCGGCTCTTTTATTATCCGCCGATGGTCGGCAGTGCGACCCGTTTTTTGCAAATCTGGTACATACTTGATTTGCGCAAAACAGGAGTACCTCAAATGCGCGGACCATCAAGAGCCAAGAGCACTGCCAAAGTACTGGAAGCATCGACGTTCTGAACAAGCCGTCGTCACACTTTGCGACGATGACTTTCTATCTCGGACCTCACGGTACCAAAGCCAGCAAGACGGAATAGGACCGTCTGATAGGGAAATGGCTGGCCAATGGGCGAAAAAAGAGAAAACACATTATTTTGGCCCATAGTCTAACCCTCATTCTGCGATGGATGAATGGTTGAAGGACAAAATTATATCATCGCCGGACGCGAGCGACCGGAGTGACAGGTCTTTATCGCAGCCTCAAAGATTTCGCGGATTCCTGGCGAGCAAAATTGAAGGTCAGGGTAGGAAATGTATACCAATTCAGATGCGATCGAACGCGAAACCTGGCGGAATGTAGATAGCTTTGTCCCCTCCGCCACGACCAGGAATTGCGCAACCGAACATTCTCTCTCAGCGGCGGCAAGAACAACCGTACTCAATTCCCTCACCCCACAATGGATTCCCCGCTGCGGACGTTCGTCTCGTGTTAGCGTTAGCTGAATGATACGCTGCGATAGTGATTGTCGGACTAATCTCCCCGAGGTACTGCAGTTTCGCATCGCTTGGTGAAGGTAACTTGTTCATTTGCCCCACTGTCAGCGCTCACTTTTTTGGGTAAATGTACGGTCCGACTGTACGGAAGAGTCGAATTATAGCGAGAATTTCCTTTGTAAACGAACAGACCGCTGAGCACCCTTACAAAGAAATCGCGCTGGATTCCAAAAGAATCTTGCCGACATGTTTGACAGTCGCTGTTATCCTTCCCAAAATAATGTTTGCGTGGGCCGATTCAGGCCCACCGCCCGTATTTGGAATTCTGATCAGGATCAGTCCACCCTGATAACGACAACGTGCTGCCCGGGAAGACAATCAACCGGCCCTGCCGTGAAGGACGAATGCCATGTTTTCTCGACGAGCGTTTCTACAATCGACAACGGGAGCGGCAGTCTTGTCGCCACTCAGCGGACTGACCCTGAAAGGACTGTGTGCTGAAAAACCTCAGATACCGTCGATCGGAACACCGAAGACCGATGAAGATGTCTTCGCATGGGTTCGTCGCGTTCGCGGTAGGTTCGACGCGACTCTCTACGCCCAGGTGCTCGGGGCGGCGAACGCCTTCAAAGAAGGGGACGAGACCATCGGCGTCGCTGCAGTCGATGAGAATTCGCGAAAGAACGCACGGTTACTGCTGTCTCGAACGAAGCTGGTGCAGATTGATTCTCACGCGCTGATTGAGGACGAACTGACCGCGATCAACCGAAACACCATCGACAAAGCAGCCCAAGAAAAGTCAGCACCGTGGACGCTGGGAGAACTCAAGATATTCTTATTGAAATCAGACGAGGCGCCAATCCGTGCGGTCATGACTGGACTTTCTAGTGAGGTCATTGGCTGTATCGTGAAGCTGATGAGCAATGCGGAACTGACCACCGTCGGCCGGAAAGTTTTCAACACGCTGCCAGGCAGCCGGATCGGTGAAAAGGGATATCTCGGTGCGAGGGTTCAGCCAAACTCGCCGACTGACAACGTCGACGATATTCGCTGGCAGGTACTCGATGCGTGGTCGTACGCGGTCGGCGATGTGTTGCTCGGCACAAATCCTGTGTCGAGTGATCCGAAATCTGTCGTGGCGATCGAGAAGACTCTGCAGGACCTGCTCAGGACGTTCGGTATCGACGAACTCATGCCGCATTGTGTGCTGTCACATATCGACGTTCAGGCGAAAGTGGAAGAACGCTCGCCCGGCAGCACGGAGCTCTGGTTTCAGAGCATTGCCGGAACAGACGATGCCAACAAAACGTTCGACATCAGCCTCGAGAAAATGCGCCAGTACGCATCGCAGCGAACCGGGAAGTACGGCCTTTACTTTGAGACCGGTCAGGGAGCCGACTTTACGAACGGGCACGGGCACGGTTTTGACATGGTCCTGCACGAGTCGCGCAAGTATGGCTTTGCGCGAGCACTCACTCAAGATATCGCGCGGGCTCAAGAGCAGGCGGGAAAGATGGCAGCGCCGTGGGTGCACCTCAACGATGTCGCCGGGTTCATCGGGCCAGAAGTGTTCCGCACAAAGGAGCAATTGGTTCGGTGTTGCCTCGAGGACATTGTCATGGGCAAGCTCCACGGCCTTTGCCTTGGCCTCGATGTCTGCTCGACATTACACATGGACGTTTCCCTCGCCGATCTCGACTGGTGCCTCGACGAAATCATGCCGGCGAACCCGACCTACCTGATGGCACTGCCAACGAAGATCGACCCAATGCTGGGCTACCTGACAACCGGCTACCAGGACCACGTTCGGCTACGAGAAAAGTTTGGTTACCGAGTAAACGATGCAATGTGGCAGTTTTTCCAGAAGCTTGGTGTCATCGACGAGGCTGGTCAACCGACGAATCACTTTGGTGATCCGCTGCACGTTTTCCTGGCTTACCATCGTCGTAAAGGCGACTCACGGAGCGAGGCAGACATTATCGCGGAAGGAAAACGGCAGCTCGCTGAGGTGCGCGGCAGGGGAGTATTTATTGCAGATGGCCACGGAAAATCGCCATCGGATCTACGTCCTCAACTTAAAACGGACATCACTCGGATCTACGACGATGCCAAGCAGAGTATTTGGGCCGAGCTAACTTCCGACTTTATCGACCGTGTGCCGAACTGTGTGCCGGTTAAGACAAAGTCCCGCGACCGCGACGACTACATTTTGCATCCTGAATCCGGCGAGCAACCGTCCGACGCGACTGTGGTAATGCTTCAGCAATTGCGGAAAAAACATGCCGGGCAGTTCGACGTCCAGATTGTGATTTCCGACGGGCTGAATGCGTTGTCGATTATGGACGACGGACACCTCACTCCATTCCTTGCTCGCTTGCGAGCTGGTCTCCACAAGGCTAGCTTTAAACCCGCGACGGAAAATATCGTGGTCACCTCGGGAAGAGTTCGCGTGGGATACCGAACAGGGGAGATTTTATTCGAAAATCTCTCCGCCCGGCGAGCCATCTTGCACGTTATCGGCGAGCGGCCCGGGACCGGGCATCACACGTTTTCGACTTATATTACTGCCCCGCCCGGCGAGGTGTGGGGGACACCCGGAAAGGTCGATCACAACATCACAAGGGTTGTGTCCGGAATCGCGACCTCCGCGTTAAATCCGCAATCCGGGGCGGATGAGGTTATGAGAATTCTCCATGTGATGACGACGTGAGCGAGTGTCCGCTAACCTGAAGCGTCAGGGAAGGGCGACAGTGTCTACGCCACAGAGCAG
>CAUZBD010000070.1:0-8418 GCA_963577795.1 Planctomycetota bacterium
CGCTGACGGACACCATCGGTATGAGACGGCGTGCAATTACCACGATGAACTCAAAGAGGCAGGCAAATTGTCGCCGGGCGATCCGGCAGAGGGTGTGCTGATGATGTGCGTGGGCATGAACGATCCGGGGTTGATTGTGCAACCGACGCACCGGCTTTTTCGGGGGGTTCCCGACCTGTCGGCCGAGGAACTTGGCCAGCGGTTGGATGGGTATTTCAGCACGCGTCTGGCGGGGGAAGGGGTCGATTTGGCCGAGTCGATCTGGGAAGAGATTGAAAAAGAGAACCAACAGGGGACCATCGGCTTGTTGACCACTTCGGATGAGCGTTGGACGCTGGCCCGCATTACAGACGCCGGAAGAGAGCGGATGAACGAACTGGTCCCCGACCACAGTTCCGACTGGCAAGGCCTGGGGGTCAGTATTTTGCACCGCCTGATTATCGATGATTTGCTCGCGGCAGCCAATCACCCGAAACCGGGATACGTCCACTCGGTGGCGAAGTTCATGCAGGGAATCGAGCAGAACAGCGAACCAGGAGGGGCAGGACAGGTCGCCGAACCGTATCGCCTCGGGGCGCTGATGATGCCCGCTTCACTGGAGCACATCCGCAAGATCAGCGAACATGGCGAGCGGATGCCGGCTAAGAGTACCTATTTCTACCCGAAACTTTTGGCAGGACTCGTGATCCATGCCCACAGTTAGCTACGGTTAGCTACGGTTAGCTACGGTTAGCTACGGTTAGCTACGGTGGCCGTGTTTGGTCGCCAGCTTGCAGGCCCTGCTATCGGTGCTTGGGTAACTTAGGTGTTTCACGTGAAACAGGTTGAGTCTATGAACGGCCAAATACTTGGGCTCTCGGGCGGTCTTTTTGAGGTCTGATCTCGACTCTCAGAAGCGGGCTCTGCTACAATCTCGCGGCGATAGAGGACACCGCTTGGGGTGGATCGCATGTTTCCCGGGCAAGGTAGCGGAGGTGGCTTGGACGCCACCCGGCCCATCACGTACAAGGAGGTGCGTTGTTATGAAAGATCCCCAGGAAAAGCCAGCGGAGCGAAGGCTCGGCCGGGGGCTCGAAGCCCTGTTGGGCGAGGTCGTGTTGGGTGCTCCCGTCGGTGGCCTTCCCGTACAAAAACCGATGGCCGGTCGCGGGGCCTCTGCGGCGATCGATGGGGCATTGATCCAGGTCAACGTTTATCAGATCGATACCAACCCCTATCAGCCGCGGACGGAGTTCGACTCCGAAGAGATCACCTCCTTGGCCGAGAGCCTCAGCGACCACGGGCTCCTTCAGCCGATTGTGGTACGCAAGGAGGGCGATCGTTACCAACTGATCTCCGGAGAGCGGCGTTGGAGAGCCGCCATCGAGGCCGGCTGGACCGAGGTTCCCGCGACCCTACGCGAGGCGGACGATCAGCAGGTGGCGGAGATGACGATCGTTGAAAACCTGCAGCGAAAAGACCTGGGCCCTTTGGAAAAAGCGGTTTCTTTTCGTCAATATCTCGAGCGTTTTGGGGCCTCCCAGGATGAATTGGCAAGGCGCCTCTCGATCGACCGCTCAACGGTGGCCAACCTGATTCGCCTGTTAGAACTCCCCTTGGCAGTGCAGGAATTGATCCGCGATGGATCCATCTCGGCCGGTCACGGACGTACGCTGTTGCCACTCGGCCAGGAGCAGGATCAATTGAAATTGGCCCGCCAGATTCGTAGCGAACAACTGAGTGTCCGCGCGACCGAGCGGTTGGTCGCCGAACGCATCCGCACCGAAGACGACCCGCACGGTTTAGAGCAGAACAAAGCAAATGATGCAAACGATCAAGGAGGTTCGAGTCGGGAGCATTTGGTTCCGCTCGAACAAAAACTTCGCACCGCGCTCGGTACGCCGGTCGATATCCGCGAGGTGGCTAAGGGCCGCGGAACAATCGCGATCCACTTCACCAGTCGCGAAGAATTTGATCGCCTCTACAACGAACTTTTGGACCGCAAAGGTCCCGAGCGACTCGCAAGCTAGAGTAAATGTACATCTGTACATCATTCCTCTTCTTTCGCCCGCACCGTTCGTTGTTTTCTTGTGCTCGGGGCGTTACGATTGGAGCCTTGCGGGGACGCAACAAGAATCGGGGCGTGGCGCAGCCTGGCTAGCGCACCTGCTTTGGGAGCAGGGGGTCGGAGGTTCGAATCCTCTCGCCCCGACTTATCAAACCGCTCAATCGCCTCTTTGGCGGTGAGCGGTTTTTTGCTACGCAGTTGCCCGCTGTGGTACCGACTACTTGCCGACCTTAAGGCCCGCTTCGATTTCGGCAAGCGAAACGCCCAAGGTTTTTCGCGCAATGGCGTCGAGCTGTTTTAGGTCCCCCTCAAAGTGGAAGGTTGTCTGGATGTGTGTACCAGACGCACCGCTGGCAAGCGGCAGGGCGGGGCTCGAAGTTTCTAGCTCGTAAAAGGGGCCGAGCGGCTGGGCGCCCGGCTCGGCCGGTCCATCGTTGTAGGCGTTGATCACATCGCCGGCGAAGGGCTGCTCCTGCAGTTCCCACTTGGAATTGACGTAGTCCGTTACTGCAGCAGCCGGCTTGTTGTACTGGACGATGGTCAGCACGCCGCGAGCCGCATCGTAACTGCCACAGAGCGGGGTGGATCGCCGGGGGCTGATGCCGATTTTGCTGCGGTACTGCCCGTCGGCCGCAAAAAAGAGGATTCCATCGGCAACGCGGAGCCGCGAGGGGGGCACCTTGCCAAAATAGTCGTCGTTGACCACCGGCCCGAGCTTCGATTCGCCGCCGTTGTTGAAGGGAATCACCACCGTGGTCTTGGGCCCATGCTTGTACATGCCGAGCATCCAGATCGAGAGTAGGCCGGTCTGCTTGGACCAGTCCTTTTTTCCGATGTTCGTCAAGCGGTTGGTGGTCCGGTAGGCCACGGCCGTGAGCGGCACATCGCCCAGATCGAGCGCACTGCGAATCGCCTCGGCATCCAAAAGCTCCACATCCCGCTCGATACGAAACGCAAAGCGGGTGCCCGCGTAATTGGTCAGTTCCGCTTCGTGGCGGAACGCGGCCCGGCGGCTACTCTTGTTCACCACCGCAAACGGCTCGGTATCGATCACCGGGGGGGTCCGCCACTCGGCAAAGTCGAATTTTGTCCCGGCGGCGAAAAAGATACTGAACTGGCCCCCTTCGGGACCGAGCCAGAACCGCTCTTCGCCCCCATACACATGGATCTGCGGCACCTGCTTGCCGCTCTCGATCAGCCCGTAATTGATCCACCCGTAGCTGTTGCCTCCCTTGCCGCTCGCGGTCGAGGTCATCACCCGGCCCTGGTAGGCCGCGACGATAGCCACCCGCGGTCCGCCTGGCGATTCTCCCAGAATGATCGTCTCTTCGTGCTCGGCGAGGAACGTGGCGTCCTCCCCGAAATTGCGCTCATCGGCTGCTGCTTGGTAGGCAGTCACGATCCATCCCCCCAGAAAAAAAATGATCCAAACGCGTTGTGTCAGTTGTGTCACCAGCATTGACGGCGATCCCCGGAAGCGGCCATGTTAACGGAACAAATAATACAGGATCACCATGCACGCGATCAGCAACCCGCTCAGCAGCTTGTAATTGCCGATCCCCGGCCAGCCTTTCTCGCGCAAAGGTTCCAGGGGCGAAGACCAATACAGCTTTTCGCTCTCTTCCGTATGCTGAGCCGGCCAGATCAAGGAAAAGACCACCTGCATCAGCACGCACGCGCACAAAAGATAAAACGCCTTCATCATGAACGGTATTTGCTGAAGCAAATCAAAGAGCGGATTGCCCTCGGTGCCGAGCTTGCCCGCCACATACACCAGAGCGCCGAGCAGCGAGCCCAACCAGAGGGTCCACTTGGCCGACTGGGCTGAGGCCCGCCGCCAGAAGACACCCAGCACAAACACGCACGTGACCGGCGGTGCAATGTGGGCAATAATGTCGTTAAGCCCGTTAAAAATGCTCGGATATCCGTCCAACAGGGGCACTAGGCCGATGGCGGCCACCAGGGCCACCCCGGCCGTTAACCGGCCGACAAAGACCAGTTCGCGATCGGAGGTGTCGGGTCGAAAACGCTTGTAGAGATCGTAACTAAAGAGCGTGGAGATCGAGTTGAGCGCCCCGGCGACCGTGCTCATCAGGGCGGCCAGCAGCGCGGCGACCATCAGTCCCACCAGCCCCTGGGGCAGAAGTTGCGTGATCATCACACCATAAATGCCCTTGGAATCGATCTCGGTCTCCCCCGCCTCGTTGACCGACGAGAGCGAAGAGATGTCGAGTCCACCATTTGCGACCAGCGTGTAAGCCATGAGTCCCGGAAGCACAAAGATGAAGACCGGCAGCACTTTGATCAGACCGGCAAACAGCGGGCCGACTCGCGCATGTTGCTCATCGCGAGCGCCCAGCACGCGCTGTACGATCGTCTGGTCGGCGCACCAGTACCAGATGCCCAGCACCGGATAGCCGAGGAACACGGCATACCAGGGCAATCCGTCGGCATCGCCATGCGGTCGGAGCATCGAGAGCTTGGCCATTTCACCCTTTTCCCGCAGCACGTCGACCATCGGTTCCCAGCCGCCCATCCGGTCCCAGGCGAAGTAGGTGATCACTGCCGCACCGAGGACCAGCACCACCGTCTGGATCGCTTCGGTCACGACGACCGCCATCAGTCCGCCAATGATCGTGTAGAGCCCGGTCAAGGCCGCGACCACCACAATTCCCGTGTACATGTCGATGTTGAAGAGTTTCTCCAGCACGATCCCGCCGGTGAGAAAGGAAAAACCGATATGGATCGTCACGGCCGAGACGATTGAGAGTACCGCCAACCAGTCGCGGCACTCGCGCGAGTAGCGCTTTTCGAGAAAGTCGGGCAGCGTGACCACCTGCGAGCGGATGTAGAACGGGGCGAAGAACAGGCCCAAGAGCACGAGCGTAAAGGCGGCCATCCACTCAAAATTTCCGTTCAGCAACCCCGAGTCGTAGCCCGATTGGGCCAGGCTGACCAGGTGCACGCAGGAGATATTCGTGGCAAACAGCGCGAGGCCAATCACCGGCCAGCGGAGTGTCCCGCCGGCGAGAAAATACTCCTTCGCCTCTCCGCCTCCGCGCCGTCGCAGTCCGGCCCAGCAGCCGAGGATCACAATGCCGACGACATAAATAACCGTGACTGCGATGTCGGGCCAACCGAGAATCGAGGCGGGCGGACTGGCTTGGGCGAAGAGAGGGATGGATACAGGCATGTCAGGTCCGTTGGCTAAAAATTTCAGGGTGGTTTGCGTTAGTCTTCGTTCCTTGAAATTGCTACAGTCGCACCACGCTCGGGGTGGTATTTCTGTTGTCTCTCGCCGTCCACCAGGACGAACGGCTCTCCACCGCGCGAGTGGACCTGCGCCGTTTTGAGCTTGCCCGCCTCCCAGGCCAGGTCGACTTCAAACCCGCCCCGTGCCCGCAGTCCGCGGACCGCACCGTCTGGCCACATCGCGGGCAGGGCCGGCAGCAGCCGCAAGAGGGTCGTGCCGTCGGCCGTCTGTTCATGGCTGTGCAGCAGCATTTCGGCGATTGCGGCTGTGGCGCCAAAGTTGCCATCGACCTGGAACGGCGGATGGTTGTCCCACAGATTATTGAGCGTCGAGCGCTCGAGGATTTTTTGCAGATGCTCTCCGGCCACCTCACCATCGCCGAGACGCGCGTACATGCCGATCGTCCAGGCCCGACTCCAACCGGTCGCCGCCCCGCCATTTTTAAGCCGGTAGTCGAGCGATTTTTTGATCGCATCGCGCATCGCCGCATCGGAGGCCAGATCGACCTGATTGCCGGGGTAAGCGCCCAGGACGTGCGAGATGTGCCGGTGTCCCGGTTCGGCCTCGCCTAGCGGCAACCGCCATTCCATCAGCCGGCCATCGTCGGCAATCTTTGGCTGGTAGAGGTCGGTCAGGGCTGCTTTGACTTGCTCGACCAGCGGCTCGTCTGATTTGCCGAGCACCTCTGCCGCTTCCAGATAGTCGCTAAAAATCTGGCCCACCAGGTATTGATCAAACGAGTTACCGGACGAAAGGGCGGCGGTCTTTTTTTCTCCCTTCGCGTCGAGATACTCGAAACTGTTTTCCGGCGAACAGGAAGGTCGCGAGACGAGCTTGCCGGTCTCTGGATCGCGGATCAGCCAGGAGAGGACAAAGCGGTTCGACTCGGTGAGAATCGGCCACATCCGCAGCAGTTCCTCCTGATCGCGGGTGAAGCGATAGTGCTCGAGAATGTGCAACGTGAGCCATTGGCCGCCAAAAAAAGAGCCGCCCCAGAACGGGGTCACGCTCATCATGCGGGCGTTGGCCCAGAGGTCGGTGGCATGGCCCATGCACCAGCCTTCAAATCCCATCCGCTCGGCCATCTCGCGACCGCGGGGCTGGCAGTACTTGATGAAGTCGAAGAGCGGCGTATGCAGTTCCGCCAGGTTGGTTGTCTCGGCGGGCCAGTAACACATCTGGATGTTGATATTCAGATGAAAATCAGAACTCCACGGCGCTTTGAGGTGAGGATTCCAGATGCCCTGCAGGTTCATCGGCAACGTACCGGGTCGGGAGCTGGCGATCAGCAGATACCGCCCGAATTGAAAATAGGTTTCGATCAGGTCAGGATCATTGCCGGCGCCCTGACGGAACCGCTCGACCCGCGCGGGGGTGCTGAGCTTTTGGATTTCGGGGGCCGACTCGCCCAGATTCAGTTCCATGCGATCAAAATATTGCCTATGGTCGGCAATCGCATCGCGGCGGAGCGTAGCTTCATCGCGCGTAGCCGCTCGATCAAGGGCGCGGGCCGCCTGCTGCTGCCAGCCTTGCGGCAGCGGTGCATCGCAATTGGATGGGTTGAAGTTGGTGGCGGCAGCGATCAGGATCGTGGCCTCGGTCGCATCGCGCAGGAGCAGCGCATCAGGTGTGGTGGTCAGATTGCCATCGTGCGCAGCGATGCGGACCCGCCCATGGAAATGCGTTCCATCCGGGTCGGGGGGTGCATTTTTGCCTTCATTTTTTGCGGTCCGGCGGGCAATGCCGTCGATTACCAAATCTTCGTCTCGGGTCTGCACGCTTACCTTTCCGGGATGGCTAAGCGTGAGCCGCAGGTTCAAGCTCCCTGGCTTGCGGGCCGAAAGATGCAGCACGAGCACATCATCGGGCGCGCTGGCATAGAGCGTGCGGGTGATTGTGTTCTCTGGCAGTTCGATGCGGCTGGTGGCCAGCCCGGTGGCCAGATCGAGTTCTCGGCGGACATTTTGGGGCGGCTCGCTGCCAAGATGTTCGATCGCGAGGTTGCCGAGCAATTGATAGCTGTAGGGCCGGTGTGCGGCGAGAATGTGCTCGGTAAAGTGGGCATCCGCCGCTTCGTATTTGCCCGCCGCCTCAAGCTCGCGGACCTTTTCCAGATGCTCGAAGGTGTCTTCGGCCATCACGCCTTGCGGTCCGCGGGCCCAGATGGTTTCTTCGTTCAGCAGGATGCGTTCGGTGGGAAAGTCACCGAAGGCGGTGGCCCCGAGCCGTCCGTTGCCGACCGGGTGGCCGGTATCCCAGGCAGGTGCCGGAGCATCGTCGCAGATAATCAGCTCTTTCGACTCGGAAAATGCCGAGAGGGTTGGCAGTAGAGACAAGCTTAGCAGAGTAACGAGCAGTCGTTTCAGGCCGCACGGTCTGTTCACAGCAAGCACCCTTTGGCCCTTTTTCGGGCTGCCTTTGCCTATGGATCGGTTCGCATTCTCTGTCGCCCCGCACGGGCAGTGCGAATGATTACTAATGTAACAGCACGGCTTGCCGCAGGATACTATGTCCGCGGTGCAGAGAGTGCTCAAAACGACCCGCAGAAAGAGTTTTACCGTCGCCTTCTGCGCGGCAAGAGCGCCAGACCCAGTAGAGCCAAAAGTAACGTCGCCGGTTCTGGAATAACTGTAAAACTTGCCGCGACGGACAGGGTTTCTCCTGGTGCAACACTCAGCCGCCACTGAAATCCTGCGTGCAAATCGCCATCTCCGTTTTTAAACGGCAGCCCACTGTTGTCGAAATCCGTGACGATACCATCTCTCATGAAATCTTCGAGATTCGGATCGGCATGATTGTCGGTGAGCATATACGCAATGCTATCGGGAGCTTCGTAATAAAGTCTGCTCGGGCCGTCCGCACTATTAACGAACATGACATCGGGTGCTACATATTCGGCAAAGTCGTTGTATGCATCTCCGCCGAGTTCAATATCCGCAATATGAAATAGATCGACCGAAATCATCCCAACGGAACTGTTGTTCTCGTTAGGCGGGCTGTTAATAATACTGAGTGTTTCCACCAGCACATTATCATTCAGCACGTGCTGAAGCGTGGCCTTGAATTGCGGAAAATCGAAGGTGAAGGTTGCCGTATTACCCACGAAACTTTCTTCGAC
>CAUZBD010000071.1:0-8400 GCA_963577795.1 Planctomycetota bacterium
CGCGCACCATCCGCACCCTCTGAACTGTTGTCAATCGTATGCCTCGACCAGGGCTCGCTCGCAAACACGAACGTGGGAATAGCGAGCAGGATGATCAGCAGCCGGATGAGCATTTGTCATCAATCCTCTCATGTTTTTGAAGCGACTGGGAAGCGTCGCACACAACGCTACCGCAGAATAGGACTAAAAAACGCTCCGCCGTCCAGCACATGAGGATCCTTTCTTGCGACCGCCTTTCCCCCTGAGGTTAACCCCCAGTCTTTTCCTCTGCTGCGCTGCGCAGATAATGGGAACGTATTTTCTAGCCATTTGAAAGGGGAAATTATGAAAATCGATCTCTACACCAAAGTCATTTTAACAGGAATTTTTACTTGCTTGTGCTTGGTCTTGTTGCGAGATGTTCAGTTTGAAAAAAAGGCAGAGGCGCAGGAAGAGTCTGAAGGCCCTCTTTCTGTGGTTATTACTGGGCTCACTGATGGCGTGGGAGGCCGACTCGGATCACTGCCAGTGACCGTTACCGGTTGCATCAATGGCATCGGCGGGCGGACAATGCCGTTACCGGTGAATATTCAGGGCACGGCTGGAAATGTGCCGGTGAATATTCAGGGCACGACTGGGAATGTGCCAGTTCAAATTCAAGGTGCGCGTGGGAATGTGCCAGTCAGTGTACAAAACTGGCCGCGGTGAAGACCGGCCTCAAGGAAAGCCGCGCGTCGATGCCTTCGAGATGTACCGCTTGTCGATGCGCATACAGCGTTTGAGGAGATTGCTACCGATTTCCAGTTTACCGTAATCCCGATCTGGCAACCCCGCCGGTCTGTTCTCTTTCTCTGTACTATCACTTATGTTGCCGCTTTTGAACTGACGGCTTTTTTAAAAGCAAAGATCGAAGTGACCGCAATTCCAATGGTCACTCCGTTCACCACATACCAGATTTCTCTCTCGAGACGGACCCTGAAGAAGGGGTTGTACAGTATGGCGACAAAGGCCAGGACCCACAGCCAACCGGTCATTTTGTTTCCGTAGGCGCGGTAGGCAAGAAAAGCAAAACACGCAAAGCAGGCCCAGCGTAGCCCGATGTAATAAGTGTAAGGATTGCCTGGATTGAACGCGAAAAGTAACAAGGCGATAATCACCACTTGCGGAATCCAGGTTCCGCTCGATGCATTTTTGTTAGCCATTTTTGTTAGCCCATAGTGTTACTTCCGTGCAATGAGATGATAAATGCTATTATCCATGCACGAATCCGAAAAGAAACCCTCCTAGAGCCAGTCTATTTGCGTCGCCTTCGCTTGCGCCTCGTTGAGTATTCGTTGCCAAAGAAAATGATTCCGAGTGCAAGTAAAGAAAAGACATAGGTGAGACCCAGAACAAAAATGAACGCCCCCTGCAGTGCGATCAGGAAACTTTTTCCATCAAGAATCAGCGTCACGCAAGCAATGACAAATAGTGTCGGAGCACCGACCGCAATATAAATGCCGTTCTGTCGGAGAATTCTAAAAAATAGTCGAAACTTTTCTTTTGCAGCCATTCCTCTATTATCACTCTGAACAGGACGGCGACTATCGGGGGGCATCAGCACTTTTTGGCACACGGCACACTGCCCGCGAAGAAGTGCGACATGGGCCCTGCTCGTTTGTCCAGAATTCAGAGCGCGTGGACAGTACAGTAATGTCGTTTCGCTTCGCTTGAGTTGGATTCCGGGTTCCACGCTCTTTTTCGCTGAGAATGTCTGGTGCCTGATGCGTGCGCGACATGTTTACTCTTAAGGTCGCCCGCACCCGGCCAATCTCTCTTGCTCGAACGAAAGTTTACAGTCGGAGCAGTTCGGCATCACAAAAAAAGTTAGCCGCTCTTTCCTTTTCATTGGACTGACGTGATTCGATTTTTTTTCGAGCAAAGACAACCATTAAGTAAGTTCTTGATTTGTACTTCAGATACCTTAGACTGTACGTACAAGGGGTTGGCTAATGCAAAGCGTAGCGCAGTTTTTTTTTGCCATTCTGGCAAGTTGGCCACCGTGGGCCACAGGAGTCGGGCACGCACCCACTCCGGTCTTCTTCTACCCCCAGCGTGTGACGAGTCCTTTTTCATTTTCTGACATATATGCAGTGTCGAATCGTTTATGCCTACGTCCGCAGAACGCGTTATCGAGCGCTTTCTGTGCACAGAGGTCTCACCTGCCCAAACTTCGTACCCGCAAAAAACACGACACCTATCTTTTCGTCCGCACAAATAACTTTACGGGAGTCCTTTGATGAAATACCCGAAACAGACACTAGTTGTCGCACTGCTCGGTTTGTTTTCCCACCAACTGATCCAACCCGCCCCCGCGGAGGCCGCATCGGTGCTGGAGGCTTTTGCTCCGGCGAATACATCGCTCACTACCAAAATTCACATGCAGTACACGGATTTGACCGGGTACACCGATGAAGACGGGCTTACTTTTTACTACCATGTCGACCCAGAAAATGGTCCCAACGCATATGCCTTTTGGGATGAATCGCTTCCACCAGCTTCATCGAGTCATCCGAATGATGGCATCGATGCGCAGATATCGCTAGGCTTGGAATTCGCTCAGCCCGTCCCGGGGGCAACCTACACCAACGACACCTTCGTGTTTGATTCGAGTGGAGAAATTCGGGTGGAAGATGCCCGTACCACCCGCGGACATCCGGCCGATGGGAAAATTATCGGTAGTGTGAAAGCTGAATTCGCTTTAGAACCGGGGTATGGCGGTGCGGCACAGGGCGATGCCGTGGGAATGCTCGTCCTGCCGCAGTACAACCTGGCCCCTGGACTCACCTACCTCTATTTTCGTTTTGCGGAGACGTATACGGTAAGTGGCCCAAATGGGGACATCAGCTGGCTTGAAATGATGGAGTTCCATGCCCCTTTTGACGAGTTGCAATTCGATCTTCTGGCAGGCGAAGATTATTGGTTTGAAATCGAGTACGCAGCCGAGGTACCCTACGGATCGATCGGCAGTCACGCGACCAACTTTGAAATTCCGATCCTTACGCAAGGTGGATTTTATGGCGTGCCCGAACCGGGCACCTTGGCGCTTCTGGCGATTGGATTGCTCTGCTTCGTTCACCCGGTCATGCGGCGATTGAGAAAAGGAAGGCGCGGGATTTAAAAGGCGACTCCCGACCGAAAAACATGGTTTTGCCAGGTAGGTGGCAAAATCTTTTTGTTTTCCAAGGATTTCATTCTCGACGTCAGGACTCTCCCAACGCCGAGTGAAGTCATCGCACGGCAGTGCATTAACTCCTTGTCCTGTGCAGTCTTGAGCCGCCTTTAGACCCAACAAGCACCACGCATGTATGGGTAAGCGTGAGAAAGTGGTGCGGGTGAATGCGAAAAAAACGCACAGCATGTCTATTTCCACCGCACAAAAAAATTGCTGATAATTGGCAGATTAAGGATTGGTCTGGCCAACGTTCCTTCTCAGGGTCAAGTCGATATGCGGTGGATACTCGGGGCACTCATTCTCGCGATGTTGTTTGTCGGTGCGCACCCTTGCGGGCCGCGGCCGCTTTACGGCGATTGGGTTTCCATTTTTCCCGCGTACGATCATCTCGACCCTGCGGGTGGTTTTTATTTCAATCCGGTCTCGGGACCCGATCAAGAACGCAATCAAATGATTATCGATGACTCAGTATTCTGGGGATTCGGTGGACCGGTCCTCATCGATTCGATTGCATTGCGGCTCGATAAAAGGTCGTACACGACGAGTGCAACGTTCGACGATATTACAGTGCAGCTTTCAACGGCGGCGACAACGCCAAGTACATTTTCTACCACGTTGGCCGATAACATAGGTAGCGATGTCGTTACGGTTCGCAGCGGACCGCTGACTCTCTCTTCGGCCAGTGGCGTTGCTGATCCGAGTCAGTTTGATGTGCTGATTCCGTTTTTGGTTCCCTTCACCTACGATCCCTTGGCAGGGGATTTACTATTCGACTGGGTCTACAGCGGCCATTTTAATAACGGAGCCTTTCAATTGGATTTGAACTGGAACCACACATCTCCGTACGTCAATACTGTGGCGTACAACGCCGATGCGGTTCCTGTACCTGACGGTTTTGCTGAGGCGTTTCGCCGAGGCGCATGCCTGGTGGCGCAGTTTTCTGTTACGGCTACCAATCCGGAACCGAGCGCGGTGATGCTTGCAATGTGGGCCTTGCTCCTCCCGTGGCGACGTCGAAGACGGCGATAAATCAGTTTTTACTCATCGAAATTGCTTATGCTTGCCCTCTTGGCGGTTTAAACTGAGTTCCACCGCGTGATTATCGCTCTGGAGACGGGCTCATGGGCAGCACCCCGGTTTTTTTCGTGCGGACGCTAGTCGTCGCGGCAGTTTCTCTGCTGGCCATCGTCCCGGTTTCCGGCCAAGTCACCACGCTCACCTTGGATCGACTCCACTGGCACGATCGCGTGGGCAATCTGCATCGCGTCCAGAGCCTCAACATCGAGTCGTATGAGCAGAATCTAACCGATTGCCTTTGCAGAATCGGATCACAATGACCGCTGGGCACTCGGGGCAGTGACCTGTTCGATGCGATGCGTGCCGATGGCGGGGTTGAATGATGGTCGCCTAATCGACCTCTGGGGTGATGTGCAGGCGGTGGCGTGGAGTGGTGCGGATTAGTTTCGTATGAATGCCGTGCCCGAACCGATGGTGCTGCTCCTGGCGGTAATAGGCCTGACTCTCTTGCTGTGGCATTGCCAAGCTTAAGTCGCAGATGCCGCATCCCCAATTGGCACCCTCTTTTTTCCCCAGTAGTGCCTATGTCTAATAGGAGCGAAGTGCTGCAGCAGTGCATAGATTCACGGGGCGTAACGGCTTTAGCTAAAAAGGAAGTGTCATGTTAAATGATTTACTTGCAAAACGTATGCTTACTGTTTTTTGTTTTGTCTCTCTCTTAGCAATGACCTTTCACGCTTATGGCGAATCTACCACCATCTTCGGTAAAAAAGGCCCCTACCGCGTTGCGATGTCGGAAGTCACCGATCAGGGATTGTTGCTCGTGCCTCAAGCCGCAGATGGCACCGACACGAAAAAGCAGTGGCCCGGGATTGTGTTCGGTCACGGTCTCTGTGGTCCGGCACGCGGTTACACCGACACACTCGAAAGACTTTGTTCCTGGGGCTTTGTGATTATCGCGAACCAGCAACAAGAAGATTGTGGTGTGGCGAATATTCGCAATCCTCTCCAGTCTATGCATAGCGTCGGCAAATTCCGCTACTGTGTCGACTCGTCGGTTATGGCAGGCAACATCAAAAAGAATCTGCATTACCTTGCTTCCCGGAGCGATGTGAATCCCGATGCGTTGGTTCTGATGGGTCACAGTATGGGGGGCGGTGTTTCGATTGATATGGGTGTTGCACTCAACGCCGAGCAACCCGGATTGATCAAAGCGGTCATCGGGATTGCCCCCTGGAATGGTGCACGTCCGATTCCCAGTTCGGTGGTTTCCAAGTTAAACGCTCCCCTGCTTCTTTTCTGCTCTTTATCCGATACGTTCTGCCCCTGTTCGGGCCCTGCAACGGCAGCCGAGAACGTCTCTGTCGACCTGCCTTTGCCCGTGCCTGGATTTGCCAATCAAATTGCTAGTCGGATGGCCGAAGCTGGCATGCCCTTCATCTTCGGACCCGGAGCAGACGTCTACTGGCATGGTGGGTCTGCTGCAATTTATAAACACGCGCGTACCGCAACGCTGGTCGAGGTGCTCAAGGCCAATCACTTTGCCATTGCCGGCACCGATGGCAAGCAAATGGAACACCTTTTGTATAAACTGGCGAATGTCAACGGTTTCGCTTTTAATCTCTCGAGACGACCGTACAAATTGATTCCGACGCTCGAATATAGTGTCGCCTTTCTTTACGATGTGCTCGATATCAATCGCGAAGAGGGGCAGCGTGTGATGGCCAAAGTCGAAAGCGACGACCGGATTGAAAAAGTCTTTTCGAAATAACATAGCGCAGCGAGGTTTTCGGCGATGAATGACTTGCAGCGGGTGGTTGGCCGCATACGTAAATTTCGCGATGCGCGGGACTGGATGCAGTTTCATCAACCGAAGGATATGGCCGCGGGGATTGCCATTGAAGCGGCCGAACTGATGGAACTCTTCCTCTGGAAGTCCGAGCAAGAGCAGGCGGAGATTGTCGAGACAAAACGCGAGCAGATTGAAGAGGAGGTGGCCGACATCGGCATTTTTCTGCTCGAACTTGCCGACAACCTGGATATCGATCTCCTCGATGCCATCGAAGCGAAAATCGAAAAGAATGCGGAAAAATATCCGGTCGAAAAGGCGAAGGGTCGTAGCGATAAATACACCGAACTCTGAAAATGCCCCGGCATTTCACCGAGCCCAAGCTTAGCCAGCACTGCTTCGATCTTGCCGGCGTGCGACAAAATCGGTATTTCTCTCGTATGAATTTTTCGTCCCTCGGTGCGCTGGCCCTCGCGGTCGGTGCGGTATGCCTTTCCGCGTGCACGACCGTTCCTCAGCAGGAAGGTCTGCTCGAGGCAGAAATTCCCCATTCGAAAATCTCTTCGCGTAACTTACGGGCGATGGTCTCGGAATATGTGCCGAGCTATGCCCATAAAATTGAAGCGACTGCCGATACCATTCTTGCCAGTTCGCAAGATGCAGCGATACGTAAGAACGCCTTGCTTTGGAAAATCAACGCGATTTCCGCAGGCTTTGGTGCCGCAAGTCGGCCTGATCCGCTGGCTTCCTATTGCGACCTCTGGGTACTCACGCGGCAGATGAAGTATCTGTTCCAGTCGGCTACCGACCATCCACAGTTCGGCCCCTGGCAGGAGGATGTGATTATCGCCTGCGAACAACTCGATGTGCGGCTTGTGGAAATCAACAGCAAACTCGATCCCAACCTGACCTACGTCGAGTCCTTTGTAGAAAAAACGGCGCAGCAGCATCCGATGTCGGATCTTTACTTTGACCGCACACCGATCGCGACAGAAAATATTGAAAAGATTCATCAGCCGAAGCACGAACTACTCCATGTCCTGGCGTCGATGCAGGACGATGTGAAAGATATGCAGCGGCTTTCGGCACTCTATGCCGAGTATCTTCCCAAGCAGGCTCGCTGGCAGGCAGAATTACTGGCACTCGGTATGAACCAGTCACCGATCGTCAATGCAGCGCTTGCCAATTTTACGGTCGCTTCGCAGGCGATGCATCAAATTGCTCTTTCCGCAAATGAAATGCAAAATACGGTCGATCAGCAACTGGCAGCCATTCCAGCCGTTGTCGATCACCAGCGCCAACAGGCGACAGCCGACCTTGCCCAGATGCAAGCCGCAGCGCTTGCACAGATTCGCACCGAGCGCGAGGCGGTCATGCAGGCAGTCCACCAGGAACAACTTGCGGTCAGGCAGTGGGTGCAGGCGACTGCCACAAGTTCGGCCGACCGAGCCGATGCGATTACGCAAAAGAGGATCGTGCAGTCGGCGGGTGAAGCGGAGCGGTTGCTCGACCGTGCAGCCTATTACAGCGGAACTTTTTTGGGAGTCACCGGTTTTTTAGGATTTCTCTTCTTTGCCTGGTTCCGTATCGCGCACCGCCGTAAGACAGACTTAGCGGGGATTCGCCTCAAAGCGGAGCAGGAACCGCGGGTCGCCACACGCGAAGGACGCGACCGTTACCCGCGACGGGCCGCGTAGCTTTTTCTGCTGAAAGCGATAGAGCGCCAGTCGGTAATAGTGGGTAACCCCCAGATGTAAATTCTGTTGGTATTACTTGCATTTGTGTTTTGGGTAGAATAGTGCAGCAGCTACAATCGTGCTAACACAAACCGGGGCATCGTAACATGGCACAGCAGTGGTTTTATGAAAAAGAGGGCAATCAATATGGCCCGCTCTCACCGCAGCAGATGCAGTCCTTGGGGCAGTCGGGAAAAATCGCTTCTGAGGATCTCGTCTGGCGCGAGGGCATGCAGACAAAGATTCCAGCAGGTAAGTACAAGGGGTTGCTACCAGAGCAGCCAGTTCCACAAAGTGAATCGTCCGATGCTTTAGAGGTAGTTATTGATTCGGCGTCGGCAGATCATACGGGGGCAGGACGCTCTCAAAGATCGGGCAGACTCAGTGGCGGGGCTATTTTTAGCCTCGGACTGGAGTCGCAATCTTTTGTCTACAGTAACTGGTTTTCGGTCGTTTTTCTTACGATTGTCTTTATTCTCGCCTGCGCAGGTGCCTCGGCGCTGATAATTTCTCTTCCGTTGGTTCCCGTTTTTATGATGGGATACATGAGTAACCTTGCTCGTATTCGGCAACGGCAAGGGGTCCATTGGGAAGACTTTGTCTTATTCTTGCGGCGAGGATGGCCCTCGCTGTTTAATGTATTTGAATTAGGTGCGGTGTTCATT
>CAUZBD010000072.1:0-8372 GCA_963577795.1 Planctomycetota bacterium
CGCCGTGCAAAAGCGCTGAAAACAAAAAAGAAGCGGAAATCGCAGCGGGGTATTTCTGCAAACCCGACCACCGCAAAAACCGATCCAAATCGCAAGGGACCATCTGCACAGGTCACCAACGCACGACCACGAGCAAACGTTCAGGGCTTGTGAATTTTGCTCGGAATGCGTAGCCTACGAGGGCTTTTTGAGAGAAATACGCTGAGCCTACTTCGCTACCGAGACGCTTCGAGCATGGCCGATAGATCGATACAGACCCGGCAATCACGCATTTTTCAATTACCTGGTGTCAGAGTGGTTGGAACCGGTAGCTATGTTCCCGATAACATTGTTGCCAATGAAGACCTCGCTTCGCTCGGTTGTGATGCCGAGTGGATTGTTCAACGCACGGGTATCCGAGAACGTCGGCATGTCTCCCCAGGGACAACCACCAGCGACATGGCAACGATTGCTGCGGAGCGTTGTCTCAAACAATCGGGACGTAAGGCCGACGAAATTGATTTGGTGGTGTTGGGCACATTCACCGCAGACTTGCCCATGCCCGCAACCGCATGCCAAATTCAGGATCGCTTAGGTATCAACGCGCCGGCTTTTGACATCCAAGCTGCATGTGCCGGATTCATCTACAGCATGATCACCGGGATGCAGTTCGTAGCAAATGGAACGAGTAAGCTTGCGTTGCTCGTTGGTGCAGACACGAATTCTCGAGTTGCCAATCCGGAAGATAAAAAAACATATCCACTCTTTGGGGATGGGGCAGGTGCAGTGCTTGTGGAAGCAGGCAATGAAGATCAGGGACTTTTGGCCTATACCCTCGGGGCAGACGGATCGGGACACGATTTGCTCTGCATTCCGATGGGCGGTTCTGCCAATCCGGTCAATCCCCAGGGCGTAAGCAAGGGCGAGCAGTTTATGCGCATGGAGGGTCGTCCCGTATTCAAGTGGGCAGTCCGGCTCATCGAATCGACCGTGCGGGATGTTACCCGGGAAGCCGGACTGGAGGTAAGCGATATTGACCTCTTGATTATGCACCAGGCCAATTCGCGGATTATTGATGCGGCAGCGGAAAATCTTGGTGTGGCCCGCGACAAAGTCTTCGTAAACGTAGACCGATACGGCAACACGTCTTCCGGCAGCATTCCACTGGCACTGGATGAAGCGTTTCGTGAGGGAAAAATTCAGCCGGGAAGTCGGATTATTCTTTCTGGTTTCGGCGGCGGACTTGCCTGGGGCACAGCACTACTGAGCTGGTAAGTGTCTCGGCTTCTCTTTCGCACGCATTACGCTAAGATACCGCCGATACGGCATTCTATTTTCTCGACTTTCCCACCCTCAATAAACACATTTCTGGCCCGCCATGACCACCACTGTCCGTAAAAAAAAGAAAAAGAAAACCTCGGCACGGATTAAAAAACTCCCCGAAAGAAGCCGGGTCAACAAAGCCGACTGTTGGGATTTGAGTAGCCTCTTTCCCAGCGACACTGCATGGGAAAAAGCATTGAAGCGGTGGCAAAAACAGCTCCAGAATTACGCCGCATTCGGAGGAACTCTTTCGCAAAGTGGTGCTGCGCTTGCCGCCTGCCTGGAATTTGATAGTCGCATCGAGCGTGCGGCAGAAAAATTAGAATACTACGCATTTTTAAAGACCGCTGAAGATTCGACCAACAACACCTACCAGAATATGCTGGGAAGATTTCGTAACGCCGCCCAGGAAGCGGAAGAGCTTGCCAGCTATATTCGGCCAGAACTCTTGGCCATTTCTTCTATTAAGATGAAGAAACTTCTTAGCTCGACCGCCGTTCGCCCCTGGAAATTGGCGCTCGAGCGGGTTTTGCGTTACAAGCCGCATACACTCTCTGGGCGGGAAGAACGGATTTTGGCGATGCAGGGAGAAGTGAATAGCGCATCAGGACAAACTTTTCAGCAACTCCATAATTCTGATATGCGTTTCGGTTTGATACTCAACGAAAAGGGGGAGCAGGTCGAAATGGGACACGGAAATCTTGGAACCTTTATGGAGTCTCCTCGAAGAAGTGTTCGTCGCAGAGCCTACGATTGCTACTACGGAACTTTTTCTCGATATCAGTACACGCTTGCTTCGACCCTAGCTGGATCGATCAAGGCGAACGTCTACAAAGCACGCGTGCGGGGCTACGGCAGCGCACTGGAAGCAGCGCTCTTTCCTGACCAAGTGCCGGTCACCCTTTACGAGAATCTCATCCAAACCGTCAGCGAGCATCTGCCAGCACTGCACGCCTACTACGCTTTGCGGGCAAAAATACTAAGGCTTAAAAAGTTTAACCTCTACGATCAATATGTTCCGCTCTTACCGGACGTTCGCATGAAGCATACCTGGCCGCAAGCGGTGAACGTTGTTTTGGATTCGATTGCTCCGCTCGGCCCACACTATGCCAAAACATTGGGAGGTGGATTGCGGGGACGCTGGTGTGATCGCTATCCCAATCTCGGCAAAACAAGCGGTGCCTTTAGCGCCGGAAGCTACGACGGCGATCCGTACATCTTGATGAACTTTCAAGAAAATGTTCTCAACGATGTCTTCACGCTGGCGCACGAAGCGGGACATTCAATGCATAGTTATTATTCAGCAAAGCACCAACCGTTCTCAGACTATAACTATCGTATTTTTGTCGCTGAGGTTGCCAGCACCTTTAACGAGCAATTGCTTTCTGAACATTTGATCGCAAACTGCCGCAGCAAAAAACAACGTCAACTTCTGATCGCGCGCGAAATCGATAACATTCGCGGCACGATTTATCGCCAAGTCATGTTTGCCGAATTTGAACGCGAAACGCACGCCATGTGCGAAGCAGGCGAACCGGTCTTGCTGGAATCGCTTCAAGAAATCTACCGTCGTCTGCTGATCAAATACTTGGGACCCCAACTTGAAATCGATGAATATGCACGCTTGGAGTGCCTACGGATACCGCACTTTTATCGGGCTTTTTATGTCTATAAATACGCCACTGGAATGTCGGCTGCAATTGCGCTTGCGGAAAAAGTAACGCAAGGTGGCCGCAGGGAACTCACGGCTTACCTGAACTTTCTCAAATCAGGACAGTGTAAGTACCCGCTTGAATTACTTCAGGACGCGGGGGTCGATATGACCGTGAAGGCACCAATCGTCGCAGCACTTAGCCGATTTGGAGCTTTGGTTCAGCAACTGGATGCCACGCTTTAAGATGCCAAGTACACACTCAGCAAATACAGCAATAACAGCGCCTCAGAAAATGCGGCGCGCATCAGTGGCATGGGAAAAACTAAATCAAGACATTATTGCTTGTACGGCATGCGATCGCTTGACCGCATATTGCCAGGAAATTGCAACAACTAAGCGGCGGGCCTACCAGGATCAAGAGTATTGGGGAAAGCCGGTTCCCAATTTCGGTGATGCAAAAGCACGGCTCTTGATTGTTGGCTTAGCACCCGGTGCCCACGGTGCAAATCGTACGGGCCGCATGTTTACCGGAGACCGCAGCGGCGACTGGCTCTTTCGCGCGCTTGCAAAAGCCGGGTTTGCAAATCAGCCGACATCGAATGCAGTAGAGGACGGTCTGCAGTTGACAGATTGTGCTGTGACTAATGCTTGCCACTGTGCGCCGCCACAGAACAAGCCGCTGAAGGAGGAAATCCAAAAGTGCCGCTACTGGCTTGGGCAAACATTTTCGCTCATACCGGCGACCGTTATTCTTGCACTCGGTGGACTCGCTTGGCGGCAGATACTTGAGTATGCGGAAAACGAAGGATGGCGCAGCGGACGGCGACCCAAATTTGGGCACGGAGCCACGGTGCAGTTCGCAGAGCAACGGACCCTCATCGGCAGTTATCATCCGAGTCAGCAAAACACCTTCACCGGTCGATTGACTGAAGCAATGTTGGATACGGTGTTCGCAAAGGTCAACGAGATTCTCAAAAACAACGCCTGAGATTCTTGTTTTTGACAATGGGGACCGAATGACGTAGACTGCCGTCGATTTTAACTTGCGATCGAGCAATAAATAAAAACAAGCACAGGGGTAAAGAAATGGCTGAAAAACCAGAGGGTGGCTCAACGATTTTTATTCTCGGACTCCTCGGTCTGCTGCTCTGCCAGATCTTGGGAATCATCGCGTGGGTTCAGGGGAATACCTATATGGGAAAATGTCGAAGCATGGGTGTCGAACCTGAGGGCCTCGCGGTCGCGGGCCGCATCCTGGGAATGATCAGTACGATACTCCTGATCATCGGCGTCGTAGTCGTATCGTCGATGGTAGGAATCGGTCTGGCGGGGGCTTTGTCCAGCAATTAAACCGGAGAGGACGCGAACCGATCGCCTTTAAACGGGGACGAGAGCGGCCCGAGTTTGACACTGCGGTCGTTCAAGCTGCGCGGCGTGCAGATGAGTCCGCGCCAGGAGATCTTGTCGCTGCAGGTCGCGTTTTTACAAAACGCTGCAACCATGGCCAGAGCAGATGCGCGTTGTCGGCGAAGTACCGCGAGCGAAAGTAAAAACCACGCATGCAGCGCGAATGAAGCGCGGTAACTTGATCGCGCGAGAGGTTCTCATATTTCAAGATCGGTTCATACACACTGTAGTGGGAAAAATCAAAATCTTCGATTTCATTTTTTACTTGTGTAAAGAATTCAGTGCCCGGATAGGGTGTGACAATATTAAAATTGGCATATGTGGGATTTACGCCTCGTGCATAGGCGAGTACATCGAGAATCGATGCTTCCGTGTCCTCAGGAAATCCGACCATGAATCCGGCAACAGTCCGAATGCCCAGTTCCTGACACACGCGAACGAAGTCTCTTTGCCGATCGTCTTTTATCGGAGCACGTTTGTAACGCCGGAGCGTTTCTTCTGAGGGTGATTCGATGCCAACCGTGATGCTGGTCAGGCCGACTTCGCGCAATGCCTCGAGTGTTTCTCGTCGCATCAGATCGATCCGAGTCTCGATTGAAAATTGTATTTTAAATGGCAAGCGACCGATTTTTTCAACGAGCGATAAAACCCGCTTGCGATCGAGTCCAAAAAGAGGATCGCGGAATTTAAAAGAACGAAATCCGTATTGCTTGACACTGTGTTGAATCTCCTCCACAACACATTCAGGATTTCTGAACCGCGTATGGTTTTCGATCATGATGTAGGGGCAGTAGTTGCAGGTGAAAGTACACCCCCGGCTGAGTTGGACGAGTGACGTAGGAAATTTCCAGAAATCATATTTCACTCGGAAGGCGCGGTAGTTGAATGGAGACCAATCGGGCCACGGAAGGCTATCGAGGTCTTTTACCGATCCTACGGAAACAACCTGTTCTGAATCGTTGAGCACCTCTTCCAGTTTCCACATCAGCATCTCTGCCTCACCACGAACAAGTTTGACAGGAAGATCTGCAAAAGCTTCGGGCAAGGCGTAAGCGATGGGGCCCGTGACGAGAATCTGCGCATCAGGTCGCTGCCAGAGCAATTTTTGCATCACCTGATGCTCGATGCCTAAAGTCAGTAGTGCCGGATTGAAAATATAAAGATCCGCATCGGCAGGCATGCGATCACAAACGTACTGGACCGTGTGCCCCAGTTGTTTGAAAATTCCGGCAAGGTAAGCAAAATTCATGGCTACCGGGCGAAAGTCGCGGCGATAACCGCGTCCCACCAACCAATCCAGCACGCCACCCCGACCCCGATAGAGGCCGGTCCCCATGCCACCGGCATAGTCTTTCTGCACCGAATTTTCATTTGTATCCCAAAGGACCACCTGCATCGTCTGAACTCCTTGCCGAAGGAATGACTTCTGTCTTCAATGCACCACCAAGCGATACCATGTCGACACGGCACGCTACTTTTTACCCAATCGGTAAACTCGTCTGTATCGCCACAGAAATATTGGGAAACCTGTGTGGTTTTTCATGAAATCCAGAAATGTAGAGCTAGCACTGCCACCTTCTTTAGGCAATTCGACGGTTCATGGATCGTTTCGTGATTTCTTTCTCTTCCGTGTAAAGGGAAAGCGTGGGACGTTGCTCAGTGCTACCGTGCTTTGGTTGGGCAACTGCCATGGAAGAAGCAATCACCAGCGGACCGCTTATCGTATTTGCACTTGGCTCTCGATCGATGATTTGAACGTCGCCCGCTTTACCGACCCGGTATCCTATTCCCTTCCAGCGAACAAACCGTTGTGCCGCAACGCTACATAGAGCAGTCCACAAGACTGTCAATGTCAGCGGATAACAAAAAAAGTCAAACCATCGAGCCTGCTGCACTGAAGTATTCTGGCTACGAACATAAAAACATCCGGCTGCCTGCCGCCACTTGGAACGGAGTGCTGCCTGCGCCCAGAGTAAACCGGCCATTGCGAAACCAATACTCCCGAGCATCGGTTGACCACTCAGGAGCAACCCTCCGCCGCAAAGCAAACCACCCCAAAACACCAGCATACTCAACGACGTGTGTGCCACCCCCAACAGCCAACTTTTGTTTAAATACCAACGCCCCATAAAACATTGGCGGCAGAGGAATTCCCACATCGTGGAAACCCGGAAATCCAGAGAAGACGGCACGACACACCTTGGTTCAAAATAAATATTCAAACGTAATTGATTCAGTCGTGCGGTAGCAAATAAATCATCCGATAAACATCCATCCCATCGATCTGGAATCTCTGACTTTCTGAAAGTTTCTCGCAAAATTGCCCAACTTCCTCCCCAGATAACTGACTGGCGACGCGAACAAACCATTCCCATGACTGCGGAATTAATACTGAAAAGCAAAAAGTTGGCAAAACCACTCCGCTGAGGTACAAACCAGCGGTAACTGGTAACGGCATGTACGTTCACTAGCCGAAGGGGGGTCGTTAACTGGGTGAGCCAGTCGTGTTTCGGGGCAACGTCACTATCTGCAAACACGATCGTTTCGACTTCAGGCGTCAACGCACGATAGCCGCAAAGAAGATTGTGAATTTTCTGTCCGCCGTGAGTCGTCTCTCCGGCAACGATCAAATAGGCAGGAATGTGCGACTGGGATGACAATATCTTACGAATAATTCCGCACGCCGGATCGTCGGCAGACTCTACAACAAAATAAATTTCGTAGTCCTCGTAATCTTGGTTGAATAGACAGGAGAGATTTTCTTTAAGCGCGAAATCGGCTCCTTTACACGGAACAATCAACCCAATCCGGCCTAGAAAACATGGCGTGCGGTCGACGCGAAAAGATCCGCGCGCGTACCGAAAATGTTCCCAAGCGTGGCCAGTAAGCACAAAACTTACACCGATGCTCAGCACAGCCAGGATTGCGAAGCCAATGTAAAGGAACGCCAACATATCGATGATTAACCCGCAGAGAATTGCGGACACCCCCTTGTTCACTTTCGCCGACTACGTTTCGTCTTCAGCAATACAAAACAATGCCGGAAGATCCGCCTATCGGACCCCTACGTAGAATCGATATCGGTTGAATGAGGAGTAATCGTGACAGGAATCAACATTTCCATATTTGATAGACTCACCGCATGCACTGCCCGCAATGATGACACACATTTTACTTAAGTCTTTCAACGGAAACAGGTCGGCCGATTTAGGAATACGCTATCAAGAGAATCTTCGCCACAAGGCGACCAAGAACAAAAAAAGAGCACCGTTGATAGCTGTCGTTTAGTGAGTGCCACCACCCACCATTCGGCCAGGATCGGTCACTGGGATGCGGCTTGCTTGAATACGACCGTCCATCACTTCACCAGCACGGACAATACAAAGCGACCCCAAAGTGTTGCTCTCGCAGGCAAATTCATCGCTCGGCACCTCAACCGTAGCATAGCGACAGGAAGTACCAATAATCCGGCTTGAGTCCTCAGATACCGACTCAAAGAGGACCTGTAATTTCTTTCCGCACAATTTCTCAAAATAATCCAAAGCCAATGTTTTCTCGACCTCAGCCAAGTGGCGGGTACGCGCTTTTTTTTCTTGTGCCGCTATCTGTCCAGACATGTTCGCCGCCGCCGTCCCTCGCCGCGGGCTAAACGGGAAAATATGAATTTTAGAAAAGCCCACTTCCTGCGCAACCGCACAGGTCTCCATAAATTGATCCTCTGTTTCCCCTGGAAACCCTACAATAATATCGGTAGTAATTGCGGGAAGATCCAACACACGCTTCAGCAGGCGACACCGATCAATGAAGCGTTCACTGCCCCATCTTCGTCGCATTCGCCTGAGAACCGCATCACTTCCACTCTGCATTGAAATATGCAAATGCGGACAGATCCGATCGGGAAACTCAGAAAGTACTTCGATCAATTCATGCGTTACTTCGGTCGCTTCAATGCTTGAAAGTCGAATCCTGAAATCTCCTGGAAGATCTACAAGCGCACGAACGAGGTGCG
>CAUZBD010000073.1:0-8366 GCA_963577795.1 Planctomycetota bacterium
AATAAACCGCGGGGTACCGCCTACAGCTCCAAAGGCCCGGGCAGGACTGTTGACTCCACCCGGAATGAACCTTCCAGCCCGTGCAAAGGCATCGCTGCTTCTTGGATGTGGCTGAACCGCTTGTTCCGTCTGCTGATCTTGACCCTGTCGCATAATCGACTCTTACTTTCCTATTTTGGCAAATTCTAAATGCGGCGGCATCTTGAGTCTTCCCACAAATCACCTTAATATTCTAGTCTGTTGGATTCGAGTGCTGATTCTTTTTCGGGGAGAATGCCATCGGCAACGGCATTATTGTTCCGCACTCACGTTTTGTTTTTAAACTCTGCATCGCGCGGATCACTCGGCATGGCTAAGTCTACCTATAAAGATGCAGGGGTCGACTTAGATCTCTACCGTCAGTCAATGGCCCGTCTTCCACGCCTGCTCCATCGGACCTACACACCCCGTGTACTCAGTGCCGATGGTGGCTTCGCTGGCCTCTTTCAACTTGACTTTGCCAATAAATTATTTGCTCGCAATTACGAAGATCCGGTTTTAGTTGCGTGCACCGATGGTGTGGGGACCAAACTCAAAGTTGCACAAGTGATGGATCAGCATGATACGGTTGGAATCGATTTGGTCGCTATGAGTGTCAACGATGCCATTTGCTGCGGAGCAGAACCGCTTTTCTTTCTCGACTACATTGCAATGTCGCATGACGATCCGGTCCGTCTCGAACAACTTGTCGAAGGAATTTCTGAGGGCTGCCTACAGGCCGACTGTTCGCTCTTAGGAGGAGAAACAGCAATCATGCCCGACCTTTACTCTCCTGGCGATTACGATCTTGCCGGATTTTGTATAGGCGTGGCAGAAAAAAATGGCTTGCTCGATGGAACGAGTATTAGCGAGGGCGACCACATCCTGGGGCTGGCCTCCTCGGGACTGCACTCAAATGGCTACAGCCTTGCTCGTAAAGTCGTGTTTGAAAAAGCGGGCCTCCAAAAGGAGACTTACGTCGAATCGCTTGCCCAGACAGCCGGTGAGGCCTTATTGGAACCCACCCGCATCTATGTCCGTGCCGTGCGATCGATCCTTTCCCATTACCGGGTGAAACATGTCGTCCACGGGATTGCGCACATTACGGGGGGGGGACTGTTCGAAAATCTTGAACGGATCCTACCACCGGATAAACACGCAAAAATTAATCGCGCGAGTTGGTCAGTTCCGCCTGTTTTTGGATGGATCCAGGAATTGGGCGAGATTGATGATGCGGAAATGGAACGGGTCTTTAACATGGGGGTCGGTTTAGTCTTTGTCGTTAGTCCCTTTTATGCCGAAAGCATCCGTCAACAGTTGAAGGATCACAAGATTGACAGTTGGTTGATTGGTGAAATTGTGGACCAACCTCGTGGTGTTTCCTGGGAAAAATCGTAAATCGAAAAATTTCTTGATTTGTTTTGATGGCTTTTGTCTCTACGCTCGAGGAATATAGAACTGGGGTCAACGACGATGGCAACCGTAGTCGCACAGAAAAATCGAGGCGTTATTATCGCATATATTAATGAGGTAAAACTCCTCGATGAGCGAATGATCGGTGAAGTAGGGAGTGAGCTACTGGCTGCGATGGAACGCGCTGAAAACAATATGCTCCTCATTAATTTCCAAGGCGTTCGCTTTATGAGTTCATCGATGATCGGAAAAATTATCACGCTCTATAAAAAATGCAAGGGAAATAAAATTAATTTGAAGCTCTCAAATATCTCGGCTGAAATCATGGAAGTCTTTCAACTGATGAATCTTCAAAAACTCATGGATATTTATAGCGATGAAGCGAAGGCCATGCTTGCCTTTGAAAAAGATGGCTGGATCAAATGATTCACCTCGACTGACAACTTTCCAATCAATGGATGCCTCGCAAGCATGCCTGCCCCTGGCACGATGACGGACTACATTTCCACAACTTCTGAGAGTTCCACAAAAAGCACAACGGCGATTCTCCCCGGTGTTGCTGTCGCTCCTTTGGAATGGACAAGTTCTTTTCATCGCCTGAGGGGTGATTTTGACGGTCGCCTCGGCAATGGCTTGAGATTCTTAGGCCTTCTTCTGATTATTGTCAGTGCTGTCGGTCTTATTACTGGGAAAGGCTTCCTGGCAATTCTCGTGGGTTTTCTTCTCGTGCTGATCGTGGGTCAGTTACTCGTTCCTGTAACGTATCGCCTCAACAGTGAAGGAATCGAGCGCACTATCTTTGGTCGCCGCCAATTCAAACCTTGGTCCGATTTTGAGTCGGCTCGGACCAATGATCTTGTCCTGCAGCTTGACCCCAAAGACAGCCTTTTGCGGGGTCGATCTCGAGCAAGCCTCTGCATTCCTCTTTGTCAGCAGGGGAGTACTTCGTGCGAGAGACTGCAGCGACTGATGCCCCTCCGCGTTGAATACTGCGTTGTCAAAGGTACCCCTCCCAGCAGCGATTGAACGTTTTCTTCCCTACCGACACACCGCAGAGAATCTGTGCATAGCTCATGAGGATCGTTTTCAGACGTCTGAAACTCGATCTTCATCCCATGCAAACTGACATGCTACGCGGTGCCCACTACCTTCCAGACGAGGATCCTGCTGCTGGCAACTCGCTTCTCGAATTAAACAGCGGTCATAAAAACGGCAACCTGTAAACTCATTTTCAGGTGACGGAACCTCTCCAGGCAACATGATTCGCTTGTGCTGCCGCTCTGCTACCGGATCAGGAACAGGTGAACTGGAAAGCAGGGCGCGTGTATAGGGATGGCGTGGATCGCTGTAGAGTGACTCTGTCTCTGCGACCTCGACGAGACGACCTAAATACATCACTCCTACCCGATCCGCAATATGACGCACAACAGCTAAATCGTGAGCGATAAATAAATAAGTTAGTCCAAGTTTTTGCTGTAATTCTTGAAGTAAATTGATCACCTGTGCCTGAATGGAGACATCCAGCGCAGAAACCGGTTCATCACAAAGAATCACTCGAGGTGAAACGGCCAGCGCCCGGGCAATGCCAATCCGCTGTCGCTGTCCTCCCGAGAACTCGTGCGGATAACGTTTCAAATAACGCGGATTGAGGCCAACCAGTTCCAGCAATCGCATGGCTTCCAGGTGACGGTCACGCTTCGTGTGAAGATGGAAAATAGTCATCGGTTCGGTGACAATTTGTCCAACCGTCATACGAGGGTTCAGAGACGCAAAGGGATCCTGGAAAATCATCTGCATTTCTTGACGCAGTGGTCGCATTTGTCCTGTCGTCAGGTGTTCGATCCGCTGACCTCGGTAGACAATTTTTCCAGATTCAATAGGCGCAAGGCGAAGTACTGCGCGGGCGAGGGTCGATTTCCCGCAACCCGATTCTCCCACTAAACCGAATGTTTCTCCTTCTCGAATCGCAAGACTGACTCCGTCCACTGCACGAATAAATTGCTGTGGCTGGCCCCATTTTCTCCTTACCGGAAAATAGACCTTCAGTTCATCAATTTCTAAAAGCGATGCAGTATCTGCCACCGATTCCTGCCTCTGCTCAACCATCGGAGCCTCCCGTAGAGGAACCCTGTGAGTGATTCTCTAAGTCGAAAAAGCAGGCGGTCTCGCTCGAAGAAGTCACGCGTCGCAAAATCGGTCTCTCGTCAATACATCGCTCCTCTGAAAAGCGACAACGTGGCTCAAACGCACAGCCTGCGGGCAAGGCTACCAAATCGGGAGGCTGGCCATCGATTGCTTCCAGTCGTCCTGCAGACGACTTTTCAATTCGGGGAACCGATTCGAGGAGACCTAAGGTGTAGGGGTGTCGAGGATGTTTAAAAAGTTCCTCACAGGTGGCCTGCTCAACGATTCGACCGGCATACATTACATCGACGCGATGACAGATATTGGCAACCACGCCCATATCGTGCGTGATCATGATGATCGCCGTACCCTCTGCAGCTTGCAATTGTTTCATCAGTTCTAAAATCTGTGCCTGAATCGTAACATCCAGGGCAGTGGTTGGCTCGTCAGCAATCAACACTTCCGGTTGGCAGGTGAGTGCCATGGCAATCATCACACGCTGTCGCATACCTCCTGAAAACTGATGTGGGTATTCATCAATTCTTCGATCGGGGGAGGCGATCCCAACGCTGCCGAGCATTTCAATCGCATGTCGCATGGCTTCGCGACGCGTATGACCAAGATGCAGCATGGTGACCTCAGTCAACTGATCCGCAATCGTCATGTAAGGATTCAGCGAAGTCATTGGATCCTGGAAAATCATCGCGATGCGATTCCCACGAATGTGAGACAATTCCGAGGCGGACATCCGTAATAAATCCTTCCCGCGATAGAGGGCCTTCCCCCCGTAAATCTTCCCCGGAGGGGAGGGAACGAGCCCTAATACGGCGAGGTTGGTGACCGATTTTCCACAACCCGACTCACCCACCAGACCGAGGGTTTCACCGCGGTGAAGTGTGAAATTGACGCGATCGACCGCCTGCACGCACCCCTCTTCAGTGTCGAAGCGAACCTGCAAATCTTTTACTTCAAGAATTTTTTCGTTCATCCTTCACCTAGCGATTTTTGAGCCGCGGATCGAGGGCATCCCGGAGTGAATCGCCCAATTGATTCAGCGCCAAAAGCGTTAGCCCCAGAGCCAATCCTGGGTAAACCACCAACCACCACAAATTCTGGAGCGGGGTAAGGAAACGGACTCCTTCCGCTGCAAGGATTCCCCAAGAGACCCGTGGCGGATCCACTCCAAGCCCCAGAAAAGATAAGAACGCTTCAAAAAGCATCACACTGGGAATCGTCAGCGTGAGATAAACAATCACAATACTTGATAAATTTGGGATCAGGTGTCGGAAAATAATTCTTCCGGTGCTGGCGCCTACTGTCTGCGCCGCATCGATAAATTGCTCATTACGCAGAGAACAAACTTGCCCGCGTACAACGCGAGACATTGTCAGCCAATAAATGGCACCAATCACAAAATAGAAAATAACCGTTTTATCGATGCCCCAGGCAAGTAACTGCTGTTTGATCTGATCTTCGTCAAGAATAGAAATGATAAAAATGACGACAAAAATAAAAGGGATGCAGTAAAGGATGTCGACAAGCCGCATCATTAAATTATCGATTCGCCCACCCAAATAACCTGCCGTAGCGCCATAGCTAACGCCGATCACCAGCGAAACGGCTGTCGCCATAATCCCGACCAGCAGCGACACCCGCGATCCCCATAGCAATCGAGAAAGAAGGTCGCGGCCGAAATCATCGGTGCCGCAGAGACTCGGCAGACACCAGTCTCCAAAAATTTCCAGCCGTGCATAAATGAGCAAACGATCCCAGGCATTGGGTGTTGCCCAGAGTTGATTGAAAACCTTCCGCGTTCCCTCCTGCTCTGCTGCAATTTTTTCTCTGACAATGGCTCGTTGCTCAGCCGTGGCCTTCTGAGCCGTTGCGGCCCGGGACTGCTGCTGCAGAGATCCGATCCGCTTGCTCTGCTCGGCCAACGCCTGCGTTAAGAGGATTTCATCTGCCTCCGCGCCAGCCACCACACGGAGTTCGACCGAACTTAAATTCGGAGCGCAAAATGCTCGCTCTTCGGGATATTGGATCTGGGGGCTTTGCAGCGGTAGGAGAGGGACCAGAAACGAACTGATTGCCAGCAGAATCAAAAAACCTAACGAAAACATAGCACTCCGGTTCCTTCGCAGGCGACGCCATGCATCGCGGCCTAACGAAACACCCTGCAATTGCGCTGCTTCGGAAAGCAATTTTTCCCAATTCTGGTGATTCAACTGCAAACTCATTTTTTCGATTTTCGGCGACATAAATTACTGCAACTTAATGCGTGGATCCATAATCGCGTAGGAGATATCAACAATGACATTCATCATGTAAAGAACCACCGTGTAAATAAGTACCACACCCATGGCCAATGGATAATCGCGCTGCAATGCAGCCTCCACAAAATAACTTCCGATTCCACTAAGATGAAAAACTTTTTCGATGACGAGCGAGCCGGTAAGAATTCCAGCGGCAGCCGGCCCTAAAAACGATACCACCGGAAGCAGCGCTCCTTTGAGAGCGTGGTGCAGAATAACCCGTGAACCGGTCAACCCTTTTGCACGGGCCGTCCGAATATAATCCTGATGCAAAACCTCAAGCATCCCGGTACGCGTTAAGCGGGCAATGTAGGCCGCATAAGGAGCACCGAGACAAAAGGCAGGTAATACCAAATTGGAAACACTTCCCCATCCCGCAGCTGGAAACAGCGGGATCATGAATACGAAGAGCAGAATGCAAACTCCGGCCATCCAGAAATTAGGGACCGCCATACCCGTCGTTGCTAGAAGCATCACGATCGTATCCACCCACGTTTGCCGACGAAGGGCCGCGATAATGCCAGCCGATAGGCCCACCACTAAACTGAAAGCAAGCGCCAAGATGCCGAGAGAGGCCGATACGGGTAGTCCCTGGGCAATAATCTGATTAACGCTGTAGTCTCGGATACGGTAACTTGGTCCAAGATCTGGAAGCCCAAGACGAAATTTTCCCTCCTCCGTGAGTACACCGACAGCCATCCCGAGATGGTAAGCGTATTGCTTCACAAGAGGTTCATTCACGCGATAGCGTCTTTCGATAGCCTGCTTGACGTCCGGTTCGAGTTTACGCTCCCCGTCAAAAGGACCTCCGGGAACTGCCCGCATCAGAAAAAACGAGGCTGTAAAAACCACCCAAAGAGTCAGCAGAAACCAAAGAAATCGGCGGGCCAAAAATATGATCATGTTCCATCCCGCCTTGAGCGGTCTTTTTTCTGCTCCACCTTATCAATCGATATCGACGTTAAAGGATGGAGGTCCTGGCTATTGCTAAAAAAGCCTCGGACATAAGGCTTGACGAGATTTGTACTCACATAAAAATAAATGGGTAACACAGGCAATTCACCCATAATTATTTCTTCTGCCTGATGCAAAATCTGCATTCGCTTATCGGGATCGGCCTCTTGAGTCGCTTGATCAATCAGTTGATCAAACGCACGATTTCCCCAACCTGTTTCATTCTGGACACCACCGGTCACAAAAAGATCGAGAAAGGTGTTCGGGTCGGGATAGTCGCCAATCCAGCCTGCCCGGGCCACATCGTATTCCATTTTTCGCGTGGTCGACAAATAGGTCTGCCACTCCAAATTTCGCAAGCGAACATCGACACCCAACCGCTGCCAATCCTGTTGGATGGCCTCGGCAATTTTTCGATGACCATCGGATGTATTAAACAGAATTTCAATACTCCGCAGACCTCGCCCACCTGGATAGCCTGCTTGGGCTAGCAACCGTCGAGCGGCCTTCAAGTCGTAGCCGGGAGACTCCGCCGCAGGATAATCGGGCAACACAGGGGGTACGAGACTGTAAGCCGGCTCCTGGCCCGCCCGCAAGATTGCCTTGCAGATCCGTTTCCGATCAATCGCACGACTCAGCGCCATGCGAACCAGGGGGTTATCAAATGGCTTTCGGGTAACATTCAACCTATAAAAATATATGGAAAGCGACGCTATCGAATGATAATCGCGACGACCCTTAAGATGTGGAATCACTTCACTCGGGGGAGATGGCATCCAATCGACATCGCCATCCAGATACATATTGAGCCCCGTCGTGCTTGACTCGACTGCAAGGGCATCCACCGTTTGCAACTGAACTGCGGATGCATTCCAATACCGATCATTTTTTTTAAGGCGAATACGATCACGCAACCGCCGAAAATCGATCTGAAAGGGGCCATTAACAACGATATTTTCGGGTCGTATCCAATCCGGATAGCCAAAGCGTTCGATACAGGTTCGATTCACTGGAACCGTCACATAAAACTGCATCAGATAGAGGAAGTAAGGCGTTGGGCTTTTAAGTTCAACCTGCAATCGATAGGGCTCAAGTACCCGGATACCGACCTGGTTGAAGTTGAGTAAAAGATGAAGGCATTTTTCGACAGCTTGGCCTGGGGGTGGGTGCTGACTAAATCTCCGCTTCACCCCATCGACTTGTACCGTATAAATCCATTCTCTTTTACTCTCCGATTTTTCGTTCTCTGTTTGTATCTCTGAAACACCCGACGCATCTGGCCGCTCAATCTCCAGCAATTTGCCATACAGCATCTTCCCTCTGGGAAACAACTGTTGCGATCGTGGTCGATTTGGCAGTTCTATTTCTACCTGATCTCCGGGGTCGACAATTCCCGCATTGTACTTAGCAGCATTCACAACGTAGGCAGATAAAACAAAGTGGTATTGGGAACCTGTCTCTGGATGCAACAGCCGCTGCCAAGACCAACGAAAATCTTCGGCAGTCACGGGCTTGCCATCGGACCACACGGCGTCCCTACGGAGC
>CAUZBD010000074.1:0-8353 GCA_963577795.1 Planctomycetota bacterium
AAAGTCCCGCATTGTATAGGGATCGAACTTATGATCGTGGCACTGGCAGCACCCGAGCGTGAGCCCCAGAAAAATAGAACCCGTATTACGCACTCTGTCCGCCGCATAAATCGCCATATATTCCTTCGGCTGTGCGCCCCCTTCGCGGGTCGTCATATTGAGCCGGTTGAATCCTGAGGCAATCCGTTGACGTTGCGTTGCATCAGCCAAAAGATCGCCGGCGAGCTGTTCGCGGATGAACCGGTCGTAGGGAATATTTTCGTTGAATGCCTCCACAACGTAATCACGATAGGGAGCATGATCCCGATCATTGTCGCCGTGGTAGCCCCCTGTGTCGGCGTAGCGTACGAGGTCAAGCCAGTAAATGGCCATCCGCTCACCAAAATGAGGAGATGCGAGTAACCGGTCGACAACGCGGTCGTAAGCGCCTGGTGCAGTGTCGTTTAAAAATGCGGTCACCTCCTGCTCGCTTGGTGGCAAGCCGATCAAATCAAGCGAGACACGGCGAATCAATGTGTGACGATCCGCAGCGGCTGAGGGTGAGAGCCCCTCCCGCTGCTGAGAATCCACGACAAAATGATCGACCGGTCCGCGAGGCCAAAGAAGACCATCCTCCGGGGGCGACAACCGTTTTGGAGGCCGGTGCGACCAGTGTTCCTCGTAAGGGGCGCCCTGCTCAATCCACTCTCGCAGCAGAGCAATTTCCTCGCTGCGGAGTCGCGGCTTTTTAGTCGCTGGTGGAGGCATGCGTAAGTCAGGATCTTCTGTGTCAATCCGTTCCAGAAGGGAGCTCGAATCTGGATTCCCAGGAGTAATGGCCGTGGGCACGGCATCGTCGCGACGATCAAGTCGGAGGTCATTTTCCTGATCCTCACGATCCGGCCCGTGGCATGCGTAGCAGTGTCGTGCCAGGAGCGGTTTGATATGCCGCTGATACTCAATCGTCTCGTGCGCACCGGAAGGTAGCGGCACTGCGATGATCAAAAGCGCCAGCAACAGAAAGGTGTGTCCACCCAACGCCAACCGGTTTCCTCGTATCGTTTCGTTTTTCACCATCGCCCACCTAATCCTCACCAGCCTAAACTCAAAGCGTTTGCCACAGCAGCACCGATTCTTTTCTTATTATGGCCAAATATGAGAATAGAAAAACCACAAAATCGAGGGAGTCGGTCGCAAAAAGTCCCAAAACAGGTCGCCGATTCGTATTATCGGCCTAGGAAGCCGTTCCATTCTTCGTGGCTGGTCGGCCCACTGCACCGATTCCACCTCCCCGCTTGTCAGGGATTGGTGGGGCAAACGAGAATGGAGCTACCGCGTTACGCGAAATATCCACAAAAAGGAATGAATGCCTTGGACTCGTCTCTCGATATTGTGCCCGTCGCGGGTCCTTTGCATGGGTCCGTCCGTCTGCCGGGATCGAAGAGCCTGACCAACCGGGCTCTGATCTGTGCAGCGCTGGCAGTAGGCCGCTCGACACTCTCGGGTGCACTGGACAGCGAGGACACGCAAGTGATGGCAAAAGCTTTGCAAAAGCTCGGCATAGCGATTGATGCGGATTGGACTGGCGCAAAGCTTGACGTCGCTGGCTGCGGGGGTCGCTTTCCGGCCCAACATGCGGAGTTGAATCTGGAAGGCAGTGGGACGAGTCTCCGCTTCCTAACCGCACTGGTGGCCACCGGTCGTGGTGTGTTCACACTTGATGGAAACGACCGTATGCGTCAACGACCTATTGGCGAACTGATCGAGGCGCTGAGGACCTGCCATACCGATGCAGAATCTAAAAGCGGCTTTCCTCCGGTTGTAATCCGAGCCGACCGACTGGCGGGGGCAACGTTGTCGCTTCGAGGGGATGTTTCAAGTCAATATTTAAGTGCTCTGTTGCTTGCTGCTCCTGCAGCAACCGGGGCCATGGAATTCAATGTTCACGGACCGCTTGTTTCCACCCCGTACATTGAAATGACACTTGCGGTGATGCAAGCTTTCGGTGTCGAGGTGAAATGGCTTGATCAGACGCGTTTTCAAGTGTCTCCCCAGTCGTATGTAAACCGTACGTTTGCGATCGAACCAGACGCGTCTGCGGCAAGCTATTTCTGGGCCGCGGCGGCAGTCACGGGCGGCTGCGTACGGGTTGAAGGGTTGAATACGCAGAGCCTGCAGGGCGATGTTGCATTCTGCGACTGCCTCAAATCAATGGGATGTGATGTGAAAGAGGAGTCGGTGGGGACCACGGTGACTGGCAGAAAACTTTCGGGCATCGACGTCGATATGGGGGCCATCAGCGACACAGTGCAGACCCTTGCGGCAGTGGCACTGTTTGCAGAAGGACCGACCACCATTCGGGGCGTCGAGCACATCCGGCATAAGGAGAGCGATCGCATTGGTGACCTTGCCCGCGAGTTGCGCAAACTTGGCGCAGTGGTTGAGGAAAAACCGGACGGGCTCCGTATCGAACCGGGCCCCCTGCAACCGGCAGCGGTCGAAACGTACAACGACCACCGCATGGCCATGAGCCTGGCGGTGGCAGGATTGCGTTTGCCAGGGATCCAAATTATCGATCCTGGATGTACCGCAAAAACCTATCCGGGGTTTTTCCCCGATCTGGAGAAACTGGCGGCTACAGCGCGGTGAACTTCAGCCCGCGACAGGACAGCCACAATAATTCTCCGGCCTTGAATCCTAGCGACGGAAGCACGAAACCCCCTCTGCAGAACTACTTTAGCGGGGTCGCTGTTTCATCTGATCTGCCGCGGCCAGTAATTGATCGGCACGCTTGAGGACCACACTCTCCACCTTGACCGGAGACTCCCCTCGACCGATGGCTTCTGCTGCGCGGAAATGGGTTTTGCAGTGCTGACAAACAACACGCTTACCCAGATATTCGACACGAATTCTAAGACTCCTACCGCAAGTGCCACACTCTTGCAGAAAGTAAGAAGGCTTCGACATGACCGTTCCCTCCGTTGACGGGCATTTCCGAATTAATCCACCCCAAAAAACGTTCCTAGACGAGAAAGGGTATTATAGCAAATACGCCAAAAATAGCCAACCAATAGAGCCGTCATTTATCAGCATATTTGCCGCGTATTGAAACTTTTCCTATTTTTTTGCTCGGGGCAATCATCGATGAAGATCCATGCGAACCATCCCCCCTTCCCTATATCACCCCACCGGTTCGCTCTCTGTAACCCGACCGGTTCGTCTTTTTAAAAAGAAGCACCAGGAACAGAGTGCGTGTTCCACATTCAAGAGTCTGTGCGGATACGTTCGATCACGATTGCCGGGGTGGGCACGGATGAAAACTCGCCTTCGTCATCCACCGAAAGGTGATTCATCTTTTCGAGTACCGCACTGCCTTCGACCACCCTTCCAAAAACACAGTAGCCATACTCTTGTGCACTTTTACGACTCCTATGATCGAGGTGGGGATTATCCACCAGATTGAAAAAAAATTGACACGTACTGCTGTCCGCTTGATCCGGTCGCCTAGCCATCGCAATGGTGCCCTTACGGTTTTTGAGTCCATTGAACGCCTCGTTACGAATCCAGAACTGTGTCGTTTTTTCCTCAAATTGTTCCGTGTAGCCACCCCCCAGTGCCATATAACCCGGCACGAGCTGATGAAAGATTGTCCCATCGTAGTGCCCGTTTCCGGCATACCAAAGAAAATTCTTTCCTGTGATAGGCGCCTTCTCCAGATCGAGTTGAACGCGGATGGTGCCCAGATTCGTTAGAATGCTGACAATGGGAAATCGCGGATCACGAACATTCTCAGCAAAACTACCAAAGTTACTGGCAGTCGTTACATCTTTCGTGCTTGTATCGATGCTGGCCGTAACGGATTGCCCTGGATTACCACCGGAGTCGCAACCGCTCAACGCGCACAGGAGGATGGTGGCCACTAAAAATCGAGTCAATCCACTCATATTTTTGCCACGTCGTAAAAGGACCAAAGACTGTCATGCATGCCCCGCATAAGTTCGGCATCTTCGTTGTTTCGCGGATTTGAAGCAACCGCGATTTTCGTTGTAAAAAACGAAGCCCTAGTCTTGAAACATGCGGCCCACGTGAAAGTTTGGCATGCCATCCAGAGTTGTGCTAGATTGCCCAGCAGGGGGAGAGCCCACACTCTATCATTATTATTAAAATATGTCGATTCGTTTCTATCAGATCGCTGTCTTTTGCTTCTGGATCTCAACGGTCACATGGCTACTAGCCACCAAAGTGATGCCGGTGCTGCACCGCGGGGAACCACCCAATCACCATGCCGCCACCGTTGCCCAGATGATCGACAATCTGCCGGTCATCTGGGTGATGAAGTGGAACTTCCATTCTGTGGGATGGGCTGCAAATCACGTCGTCAAAACACCCGCGGGGCAATTAGAATTATTAAGTCGACTGCAATTCACGGATTGGCCCAAATCAGATGCCATGTCGTCGTCGTGGCTCCTGGAACAACTTTCTGACTGGGGAGATCGTTCGGAAGATTTCAACCTCCATCTGACAAATCGTTCGCTCTTGGACAACGACTATCAACTGCAACAGCTTGACTCTTCGATCCATCTCGGCATGAAACAATCTGCTCAAAATCCTCCTTGGATGCGGATACAGGGTAAAGTGGATGGCAACGCGCTAAAACTTTCCTTCCAACTCGGCAATCGCATGCTTGGTGAACGCACGATTCCTGTACGTCCGCATTCTCTGATTAGTAGCGAGATATCTCCACACGGTTACATGCCGCGATTACGCATCCGCCAGAGATGGACGACCTATCAGATCAGCCCCTTCCGACCTCCCACCTCCCCGCAGAGAACCATCGTTGCCACGGTCGAACGTTACGATCCGATGATCTGGAATGGCCGCCTTGTCGAAACACTTTTGGTCGTCTACCGCAAAGATCAAGGAAGCGGATCTCGATCCGCTGATGAATATATCGGTCGGTTATGGGTCCGCCCCGATAACGGGATGGTACTCAAACAAGAGATCATGCTTCTCGGATCACGGTTCACCCTACTCCGCCGGGAAGATGAAAAATCCAAAGAATTCGCCCTCCAACTTCAGCAAGACTGGAACGCGAATCCGTCACTGCAGAATGTGAAGCATTCTAGGGCCGATTTTTCTGATCAGGACCTGACCCCATGATCGAATACATTGGTGTTTCACGGTCTTACGGCAAGCGCCTGGCGGTAGATGAACTCCATCTCAAAATCCCTCCCGGGGAACTTTTTGCTTTTCTCGGGCCCAACGGCGCCGGCAAAACAACGACCATGAAAATGGCCGTTGGGTTGCTGCGACCCCATCAGGGTCTCGTGCGGGTCTGTGGACATGATGTCGGAAGTGAACCGCGGGCGGCGAAGTCAAAATTAAGCTATGTTCCGGACGAGCCGCACCTCTACGATAAACTAACCGGACGGGAGTTCTTGCAGTTTATTGCCGAAATGTATGGCATCCGGGGAACGATCGAAACAGAAAAACAAATTGAACGCTTTGGAATTTCCGACTTCGTTGATGAATTAACTGAAACCTATTCCCACGGGATGAAACAAAGACTGGTATTTGCTTCGGCGTTTCTTCACCACCCCAAGGTTTTGGTTGTCGATGAACCGATGGTTGGACTTGATCCTAAGAGTATCCGCTTAGTGAAAGATCTGCTTCGAGAACAAGCGGCCGCTGGAACCACCGTCTTCATGTCAACACACACCTTGGCCGTGGCTGAAGAGATCGGTGACCGCATTGGAATTATCGTACGCGGAAAACTGGAATTTGTGGGTACACTCGCCGCATTAAAAGACGAGTGCCGGCAGCATCACTCAAGTCTAGAAGAAATGTTTCTTGAACTGACACAGGAAGACGAAAGTTAAAACGCATGCTGCCGGTCTACCGCATAGCCTCCAGTTCGCACTGCGCAAACGCCTCAGACTCTTAAGCTTTGATCATGTCATTATTCTCGACTACCGATCCCACAAACGCTCGGCTCCTCAACACAGCGGAAGAGGCACGGGTCTACAGACGGCTCCATACCGCCATTTTTAAAACAACGCTTAAAGAGCTGATAGCAACGAGTCGCCTACGCGCAACGTTAGCTACTCTGATGAGCTTGGTCATCTGGATAGCGCTGTTCTTTATCATGCTTGAAGGATTCTTCTTCCTCCAGCGCGAGGCGGGAGCCTTTACGGAGGAAACTGTCGAGAAAGTCCTCAATATTTTTTACGCTTCACTCATGATTATGTTGTTCTTCTCGAGTGCGATCCTAGTGTATGGGGGAATTTATCAATCGCAAGAAGTTCGTTTCCTTATCACCACACCCAGCAGTCCCGCACGCATTTTTCAATATAAATTTACTGAAGCTGTCTTTCTTAGTGGATGGGGATTTATTCTTATTGGTAGTCCGATGCTTGTTGCGTACGGGATTGTTGTCGATGCGAATTGGTATTACTACCTGCTCCTTTTTCCTCTCATGATTGCCTTCGTCTATATCCCGACAGGCCTAGGTGCAATCACCTGCCTGTTAGTTGTCCATTTTTTTACGCGTATGCGGCGACCCATTGTGGCAGCTTCTGTGTTTGTGGTCTTCGGATTTGTTGCCTGGAGCATCTGGACGATTCTTTTCAGCAGACAGCACGAACTGCTGACGCCAGAGTGGTTTGAAGAGACGATGGTTCGGCTGAGTACCGCGGAGAATCGATTTTTTCCCAGTTGGTGGCTTTGCAGTGGCTTGTTAGAAGCAGCTCGAAGCGAAACGGGTCGACTCGATTATCAGGCATGGGCACAAGCTGTACTTTTTTTCGCGCTTTTGGTAGCGAACGCGATGTTCCTGCAAATGATCGCAAGCATTCTTGCAGAAAAAATATTATTCGTCAGCTACAGTCGCTTACAGACCGCCGAACGACGACGCAGGATAATGGGGGTCCGCTGGTTCGATACCTTGTTGGCCCGACTATTACTCGGTTCACCCCCGGCCATTCGCCTGCTCTTAATAAAAGACTTCCGGATCGTTCGTCGAGATCCTCTCCAGTGGACACAATTCCTTATTTTCTTCGGCTTAGTCGGCCTCTATTTTCTCAATATAAAAAGTATCCAGGATGCTACACCGTTTGCTGGTTGGGTCAATCTGGTGAGCTTTCTCAACCTCCTGGTCGTGGGCCTCATACTTTCGACTTTCACAACTCGTTTTATTTTTCCCATGATTAGTCTGGAAGGACAAAAGTTTTGGATATTGGGTCTGTTGCCCATTGAAAGAGAAACGATCCTCCGCGGAAAGTTTCTCTTTGCAGCGATCGGTACATTCCTTCCCAGCAGTCTCCTGATCCTTTTGAGTGATGGACTGCTGCAATTGCCGGGCACGATTATTATCGTCCACGAACTGGTCTGTCTGCTGCTCTGTACGGGATTGGCAGCCATCGCCGTGGGATTGGGTGCCTGTATCCCGAATATGCGTGCCATTAGCCCTTCCAAAATAGCCTCGGGGTTTGGCGGCACCCTGAACCTGGTACTCAGCGCCGTGTATATCATTTTCATTGTCGTAATTGCTGCCGGACCATGCCATTTGGATGCCCTGGTCAAACTGGGTCACTTTTCCGGAGTCTTTTTCTCAGAATCCACCGTGCAGGGAATGCTCGTTGGCATCGGCATTGCCGTCGTCACGGCAGGATGGGTGATCTACTTCATGTTAAACATGGGGTTTCGAGCATTCCGGCAGATGGAATTTTAAACCGCCGGAGTTTCCAACGCATTGCGAGCATCTCGAGTGGAGCAAAGCCCGCTCTAAAGTGCGCAAAAAAACGCCCCCTGAAATCAGAGGGCGTTTTTCACAGCGTTTACAGCTTCCGTGCCGGTTTCCCTTTAGAATCCGCGGAATGGGTGGGCCGCTTTTTCTTTTCCGGCCAACATGTCGTCCACCGATGGCGTACCCGCCATCGCATTGGAAATGGAATCCTTGGTGGCGGCGTAGTTATATTCATAAATTTTCTTGTCATCCTCAGCGAGCCAGTGGATGAAAACACCACAGACGATACAGAGGACCTCGGCCTGATCCTTCGGAATGACGCCTTCCGCTACCGAATCAGATACCGCATTGGCCACTGCCGCCTGTGCGGGACCAAACATCTGTACGGCCTGCTTCGAGCCTTTAATGGTCACTTTTGTGATCATCACTGTGGATGGCTTCACCGCAAGATTCGGCTCGAGAACAGCCAAAAGATTGCTGTGTCCCTCGCTCTGTCGTGCCAACGCATTTGCAAAAGCGACGCCTACCGGGCCATCTTTTCTCCCAATCAGCAGATCAATGTGGGCAATTTCATTCCCCTCACCGACCAGAGATTCGCCTACAAACATCGACATAGTGTGGTCTCCTCAA
>CAUZBD010000075.1:0-8345 GCA_963577795.1 Planctomycetota bacterium
CTCGGCCACCGCAAACCGTTCCTGCCCCTGCAGCATGGGTTTGATGAATATTTCGGGCTGCCCTATTCGAACGACATGTGGCCGCTGCATCCGGACTACGCAGACCTGCCTGCCGATGCAGCCCGCCGCAAAAGCGGCTACCCCGACCTGCCGCTAATCGAAGGCAACGAAGTGATCGACCCGAAAGTCACGGGGGAAGATCAGGCCATGCTGACCACCTGGTACACCGAGCACGCTGTCGATTTTATCGAGCGGAACAAAGACCGCTCCTTCTTCCTCTATGTACCTCAGACGATGGTCCACGTGCCGCTGTTTGTCTCGGATAAGTTTAAAGGAAAAAGTGAGCAGGGGCTCTTCGGCGATGTGATGATGGAGATCGATTGGTCGGTGGGACAGATTTTAGACACCCTCCGCACGTGCGGGATCGAAAAAGAGACCCTGGTAATCTTCACAAGCGACAACGGCCCCTGGCTCAGCTACGGCAACCATGCCGGTTCGGCCAAACCTCTTCGCGAGGGCAAAGCCACGATGTTCGACGGCGGTTGCCGCGTGCCGACCGTGATGTGGTGGCCCGGGACGATTCCTGCCGGCACGAGTTGCGACAAGCCGGCGATGACAATCGACCTGCTGCCGACCATTGCCCATCTGATCGGTGCCAAACTGCCGGAGCGAAAGATCGATGGACGCGACATAAGCCCCCTGTTAACGAGTAAGCCAGAAGACCATTTTCCGGAACAGACGTATGCGCTCTATTTTCTCGGCGAACTGCAGGCGGTACGGCGGGGACGCTGGAAACTGCATTTCCCGCACCGCTACCGTACACTGGCCGGTCGCTCCCCGGGTCAGGATGGGTCTCCCGTGAAGTACGAGTTTGGCGATGTAGGCCTCGAACTCTTTGATCTAAACAACGATCCGGGCGAGACGAAAAACGTTGCCGCTGCCCATCCCGAGATCGTGCGGCAACTACAGGCAGATGGCCAGAAGTTTCGCGAGGATCTGGGCGACACGCTCACCAAGACACAGGGCCAAGGCCTCCGGCAGCCTGGACAACTCTAAGTCGATCAGGCACCTCGACTTACAAAGCAAATTACAACACGAAAAGCCGCCCCACCCCTGCGGTGACCGCCATCGCGGCTCCGCCCCAGATCGTTAAACGCAGACACCCGCGCACAATCGAAGCACCACCTACAAATGCAGCCAGGCCTCCGAGCCATGCCAAAAAAACAAGCGCTGTTAACGCCACAACAATCACCAGATGCGACTCCGGCGCAAGGGCAATCGCCGCAAGGGGCGGAATGGCTCCCAGCGCAAAGGCAACCGCGGAGGTAACCGCCGCGAGCAGCGGCCGCGCAACCACGACCTCGGAAATCCCCAATTCGTCGCGGGCATGTGCACCGAGTGCATCGTGGGCGTGCAACTGCCTTGCGACTTTTTCTGCCAGCTGTTCGTCGAGGCCCCGCTGCACGTAAATCGCAGCAAGTTCGACAAGTTCCTGCTGGTGGTCGGTCTCGAGTTGAAATCGTTCGATCTCGATGTCTGCTGCCTCCGTGTCGGACTGACTGCTGGCAGCCACATACTGTCCGGCTGCCAGCGACATCGCTCCGGCGACCAGTCCAGCAATTCCCGCAATCAGAACTTCGTGCCGATCAACATTGGCCGCTGCCACGCCAACGACCAGACTTGCAATCGAAAGAATCCCGTCGTTCGCACCGAGGACCGCCGCCCGCAACCAGGTGATGCGGCCCGAACGGTGGCCTTGCTCAAAGATGTCTTTGGATTTTTTTGCCAAGTGGCTGCCTTTGCCCGGGTTATTGAAATTTTGTCGATGACAGCAGGCGTCGATTATAACCGGACAAGAAAATTTAACCCGACCCTGCACAGCGAGAAAAAAAGCCATAAAAAAACCCGCATGCGGACTGGCTATGCCCGCAGCGGGTTTCTCTTATCAATCTGGGAGGTGCTTCGGCGATTGCTCACCTCAGCGTTCCTTGTAAAGCCTATGAGAACTGTCACCACAATTTCTGGTTATACGATGTCGCCATCGCATAGCGGAAATCCTTAGAAAGGAGGTGATCCAGCCGCAGGTTCCCCTACGGCTACCTTGTTACGACTTAGTCCCAATCGCGGAGTTCATCTTCGGCGCCTGCCTCCTTACGGTTAGCTTGGCGACTTCGGATGCCCCCCACTTTCGTGGCTTGACGGGCGGTGTGTACAAGGCTCAGGAACATATTCACCGTGGTATGCTGACCCACGATTACTAGCGATTCCGGCTTCATGCAGGCGAGTTGCAGCCTGCAATCCGAACTGGGCGGTGCTTTTTGGGATTTGCTTGCTCTCGCGAGTTTGCTTCCCTCTGTACACCGCATTGTAGGACGTGTGCAGCCCTGGTCATAAAGGCCATGAGGACCTGACGTCATCCCCACCTTCCTCCGGTTTAACACCGGCAGTCTCCCTAGAGTCCCCACCATTATGTGCTGGCAACTAAGGACAAGGGTTTCGCTCGTTAAGGGACTTAACCCGACATCTCACGACACGAGCTGACGACGGCCATGCAGCACCTGTGTACGTTTCACCCGAAGGCAGGGACTATCCCTTTCAGGCAGCCCATCCGTACATGTCAAGACCAGGATAAGGTTCTTCGCGTATCCTCGAATTAAGCCACATCCTCCACCGCTTGTGTGAGCCCCCGTCAATTCCTTTGAGTTTCAGCCTTGCGACCATACTCCCCAGGCGGAGCACTTAACACTTTCGCTTCGGTCGGAAGCCTATGGAGGAGCCTCCAACCTAGTGCTCATCGTTTACGGCTAGGACTACCGGGGTATCTAATCCCGTTCGCTACCCTAGCTTTCGTGCCTCAGCGTCAGAAAAGACCCAGTGAGCCGCTTTCGCCACAGGTGTTCCTAATGATATCAACGCATTTCACCGCTCCACCATTAGTTCCGCTCACCTCTATCTTCCTCTAGCTTGGCAGTTTTGAGCGCAGTTCCTCGGTTGAGCCGAGGGATTTCACACCCAACTTGCCAAGCCGCCTACGCACCCTTTAAGCCCAGTAATTCCGAATAACGTTTGGACGGTTCGTCTTACCGCGGCTGCTGGCACGAACTTAGCCCGTCCTTCCTCTGAAGATAGGTCAACTATGAGGGATAACCCCCATAGATTTCCTCCCTACTGACAGCGGTTTACAACCCGAAGGCCTTCATCCCGCACGCGGCGTCGCTCCGTCAGGCTTTCGCCCATTGCGGAAGATTCTCGACTGCAGCCACCCGTAGGTGTCTGGGCAGTGTCTCAGTCCCAGTGAGCCGGGCCATGCTCTCACACCCGGTACCCATTGTTGCCTTGGTAGGCCGTTACCCCACCAACAAGCTAATAGGAAGCGGACCCATCCCCTGGCGGAATCTCACCATTTGATCCGGAGATATTATCCGGTATTACCTGCAGTTTCCCGCAGCTATCCCGGTCCTGGGGGTAGGTAATCCACTCATTACTCTCCCTTACGCCGCTGTCCATCTTAGAAATCGGCCGAAGCTTCAAACTAAGACTTCTCGCTCAACTTGCATGCCTAATCCACGCCGCCAACGTTCATTCTGAGCCAGGATCAAACCCTTCAATTGATAATGCTTACCGAACTTGTTGCCCGAGGGCAGAAGCCCGGATGTCTAGCCAACTGAAAAATTTGAGTTGCACTTGATCAATCGTTCAGGTGAACGACTTCGCAAGCGCAATAAGTACAGTCTCATAAAACTTGACGAGGAAACTCCCAAATTGTCAAAGAACAAATCTTGCCGACACTTAAAGGCCCCTTAGGGTCCTCAAGAACCGGATGAATCATTCTATGGCGGAATCACGACGCGTCAACGGCCTGATCCCAGTTTTTATTGGTTTTTGTGGGCTGCCAACGGGGCACGCCACACGAAAGCCGATCCGTCCATACGCGGCAGGGGAAACATTGGTTCGCCTCGTATCGCAGCGGTGGCGGTGCGGTACTGGATTCAACCCCGGCGGTCCTTATAATTCGAAAAAACATCGATTATTTCAATGATTCCCTGAAGGTTTCCGCCATGTCTTTCAGTTATATCCTTTCGGCGTGTCGCACGCCCATCGGCAAATTTCTCGGTTCACTCTCGGCGTTGCCGGCCCCGCAACTGGCGGCTACCGCTATCGAGCAAGCCCTTGCTCGAAGTGGCATCGACTCGAATAAAGTGGATGAGGTTATCCTCGGCAACGTACTCCCGGCGGGACTCGGCCAGGCTCCGGCGCGGCAGGCGGCTCTCGCTGCCGGCCTTCCTCCCACAATCGTGGCCATGACCGTCAACAAAGTGTGTGGATCGGGCCTGGAAGCGGTCACGCTCGCTGATCGCGCCGTTCGCGCAGGCGATGCACAGATCGTGGTTGCCGGGGGAATGGAAAATATGAGCCGCGCGCCGCATTTGCTTCCAGGCATGCGCGAAGGATGGAAACTCGGTAACCGCGAAGCGGTCGATTCGATGATTCACGATGGGCTCTGGTGCGCGTTTGAAAATCAGCACATGGGCAATAGCGCCGAATATATTGCTCAACAGCACAACGTAACGCGTGAAGACCAGGACGCCTACGCGGCGGAGAGCCATCGCCGCGCCGCAGCGGCACAGGAGGCGGGCAAGTTTGACACGGAAATCGTACCGGTGACGCTCAAAAGTCGTCGCGGTGAAACGGTGGTCGATCGCGACGAAGGGCCGCGGGCAGAGACCGATGCTGATTCGCTCGCCAAACTGCGGCCTAGTTTTAGCAGTGAAGGAACCGTCACGGCCGGCAATGCCTCGCAGTTGAGCGATGGCGCGGCGGCGGTCGTGGTGGCTAGCGAAACGTTCGCAACTGCGTGCAACTCGCGGGTTAAAGCTCGCATCGTGGCCTCGGCCACAAGCGGCGTTGCGCCGAAAGATATCTTTATTGCTCCGGTGACGGCGGTCGAACAGGTGCTCGCCAAGGCCGATCTGACGATCGACCAGATCGATCTGTTCGAACTCAACGAGGCCTTTGCCGCACAAAGCGTCGCCTGCCTGCGAGGACTCAAGCTGGAGGATGCCCGCGTGAATGTCCACGGGGGAGCGATTGCCCTTGGGCACCCGATCGGTGCGAGCGGGGCACGCGTGCTGGTCACGCTACTGCATGCCCTGGCCGATCGCAATCTCAAGCGGGGTCTGGCTTCGCTCTGCCTGGGCGGCGGCAATGCCGTGGCCATGATCGTCGAACGGGTTTAGGGCGCAGGTTTTCGCAGCGCGGCGAGAAACGCAACAAGATCCCGAAGCTCGCGCCGCGTTAGTTTGCCGGCCAAGTCGCTGGGCATTGCCGACTGCCGGATCATCCGCAAGGATTCAATTTGGTCGCGCGGAAAGGAGATTTTTCGACCATCGGCTTGGAGCAACTCGATCGAGTTGCCATCGGCGATTTTCAAGCCCGTCACGATCTGACCGTCGGGGGTCTCCAACTCCCAGGTGGCGTAGCGCGGATCGACATCAGTACTCGGCGTAAGGAGAGAAGTGAGTAGATAGCGGCGGGTTTTTTCGGCTCCCACGCGGGAGAGATCCGGCCCGACTGCTCCGCCCTGTCCCTCGACCTTGTGGCACCGCACGCAGGCAAGTTCGGTACGGTAGAAAAAGAGTGCGTGGCCGCGGAGGGCATCCCCACCGGAGAGCGTTTCGCGGTATCCGCGAATGGGGTCTTGGGCCGGAAGTTGACGGTGAAACTGAGCCACTTTTTCTCGAAGATGTGCATACTCGGAACGTTGGGCTGCCTCGAGTACCTCGAGCTGGAGTTGCGCATCGAGCGTACCCTCAAGCAAACTCTCGATCGCTTGCTCCAACAATACCTTTTTTTTCGGGCTCTCGGGAAGCGTTGCAAGCAAATCAAACGCTGCCTGCCTCTCGAGGATTTCACCTCCGTCGAGTGCCTCACTGGCAGCGGTCAGGGCGGCCTGGGGATTGCGAGCGGCCAAAAGTTCTCGGGCCGCAATCCGCACCGCCGCTTGCCGGTCGGTAAGCCCTGCCCGGATCAAACTTGCCAGGTCGTCACTTTCGAGTGCCGCAAGCGCGTGCAGCGCCTGACTGCGACGATCTGCCGCCGCCGCCGGATCATCGAAGAGAACGAGTAATTCCTCCGCAGCCTCTTCGATACCCAAGTGGGCAGCCAGCTGCAGTGCGGCTGTGCGAACAGCCGGTGGCCCGGCCACGAGACCCGCAAGGTGATCTCGAATCGCGGCGGTGGCAATCGCTGGATCGCGGGGCTCGAGTGGCCACCAGTAGCCCAAGAGGGGATCGCGGCTCTCGGGTTCCGTCCAGGTGGAAAGCAGCTCGATGGCTTCGAGACGTAATGCCTCATCGGCAGAAGGATCGGCGGCAAAGTGAGCGACAGCATCGGCGTGCTGCAATTCACCCAACCGATAGTTGGCAACCAGGACCCGCCGCAAAATCGGCTCCGGCCGTGGCCGATTGGTTATTTCTTTGGCAAGTTTTGGCAGCGCCTCTCGGATCGGAACATCATAAATGGCGCGGGCCGCCTCGACCGGTAAGGGCTGCTGCGGATCGGTAAGAAACTGCGCGACACGGGGATCCTCCAGGCGGCGAAACGCGAGCAATACGGCCATCCGCACCGCTGCAGAATGGTGATCGATGAGTCGGTAAAGTGGCTCAGCGTCCTGGGAACCAATCGCTGCAAGTGCCATCACTCCCGCATGGCGGAGCATCGGATCGGAATCATTGTTCTCTTCGAGCATCGTGACCAGGGGCACAAGCGAAGCAGACGTGCCTAAGTTTGCCAGAGCGAGCGCAGCAAAATAGCGAACGCGGGGACTCTCGTCGGCAAGTGCCTGCTCCAAGTGGACACGGGCCGGTAGCCTTAACTCGCCGGCGATTTCGGCCGCCCGGCCGCGGATTTCCGACTCTTGATCGGAAAGAGTCTGCACAAACACACTTCGCAGTCCCTCATCCTCTGGATGGTGGCGTGCAATCTGCCCGAGTCCCCAGAGGGCGTGAAGGCGTGGTAAGAGGTTTTGTTCGCTCTGCAAAACAGCACGCAGAGGTTCGATACTTTTTCGGCGGGCCAACTCAAATTGCGCACGCTGTCGGACTCGCTTGTCGGGATGGGCAAGCAACTCGCTGAGCCTCTTCTCCGACACATCAGAAAACCCGTGCTGCAGCAGTTTCGCGGTTTCAAGCACGAGCGGATCGTCTTTCTTTGCTGGATCGAAGATGCGGTAGATGCGTCCCGCTCCGACCCCATCCCAGCTTTCGACCCAGTCGCTGACATACAGTGCACCATCCGGTCCGAAGTCGACGTCGGTCGTCAAACCACCCCAAACCGGCTTTTCTAAATCCGAAGCTGAGAAAAAGGCGCCGCGTGGCTGAACACGAAAGGAACGGACACCACTTTGCGAGGGATCGCCGCGAAAATCACTGACAAAAAATTTACCGCGAAATTGTTCGCCCATCGCAGTGCCAGGAAACACGGTCAAGCCGGCAGGACCATCTGCAATGTTGGCGATGACGGGCAATTGAGATGCGGGCGCTTTCTCACTGTAAGGAAGCCACATGTGCTCGCGAAGCCATGGGCCGGTACGCATCTTGTACTGATACGCAAAACGCCAACCGGCGTCACCCCCGGGCGGAAGATAAGTCCATCGCGAAATATCGCCGTAGTCGGAATTGTTATCGCAGGTAAAGAGGTTACCGAGTTCGTCAAAAACTAGTTCCTGAGGATTGCGAAGTCCCGTCACAACCTCCTCGAGGCTTGAACCATCGGGCCAGCAGCGGAGAACGGCACCAGAATCTGTGTTTTCCAGGTGTCCCTCGGGGGTCCGCACGTTGTAACCGCGGTCACCGATACTGAAGTAGAGTCGACCGTCCGGTCCCATCACCAGTCCATGCATATCGTGCCCGCGAAAGGCAACGTGGACTCCGTAGCCGGTATGGAGACTTTCACGCGTATCCGCTTTGCCATCGCCGTCTGTATCCCGCAATTTCCAAAGATCTGGAATGCAGGTGTAGTAGACATCGTCGCCGATCGCTAACACCCCAGCGCCGGCTCCTTGTACTAACCCATTGAAACCTTCTGCAAAAACCGAGGCATGGTCCATGCGATAATCCCCATTGGTATCGGAAAGCAGGCGGATGCGATCATCGTATTTGGTAAACTCCTCGAGTGATTTTCCCAGATGTTTTTTATAGAACGCCTCTCGATCTTCGACGGTGCGGGCCGCCAGATCATCATCGATCCAAAAAGCATACTGCCGATTGTCAACAACCCCGCGATTCTGGCGATCCGACTCGCAGACGTAAATTGATCCGGTCGGATCAATCCAGAAGCAGACCGGA
>CAUZBD010000076.1:0-8277 GCA_963577795.1 Planctomycetota bacterium
GCAAAAAGACCAAGTTCTTGTCTCAAGTAGACGTTGATACTTCGGAATCCTGTGCCGACTGGGGTGGTAATCGGTGCCTTCAGTGCACAGCGAGTACGACGGACACTCTCGAGCGTGCTTTCAGGAATTGGCGTACCGGCTGTCTCCATAATATCGACGCCTGCTTCCTGAACATCCCAGGCGATATCAATGCCTGTTGCCTCCAGACACTTGCGGGCTGCTTCCGCAAGTTCAGGACCCGTGCCGTCGCCACGAATGAGTGTTATTTCGTGTGGCATAAGTTTTGTACCTATTTCGTCTTTAAAAGTTTCGTCTTTAAAAGTGGCCTGCGACCGTCTTCGATTTAGCAAAGAGCCCAAATGACGGCGTACGTTATGGACTGATTGAGAGGCCAGAGGGTATCAAACCGGTGCGTGATCGTCAACGCGGGCGCAGTTGTTCATCAGGGCCATTTGTTTTTCCCAAGGTGCGCCATCCCCTGTCTCGTAGGGAGTCGAGCGCGTTATAACAATTGAGAAAATAAACGGGATGAAAAAAGGTTCATTAAGTCCCGTTTGAGCGAATGTATTTTTTTTGTAGTTCGACGGAACATGAAAAGCCAGTAACTGATTTCATGAGAGATACTCCAGTCGGTTCTGATTCTGCGGGCCGGATTGCAGCGGTCGATTTTGGTACGGTTCGCATTGGTATTGCGATCACGGATCCGCAACAGAAGATTGCGAGCCCTTTTGATCTCTATCATCGCCAAAGGGAAGAGCAGGATGCAGACTATTTTTGTCAACTTGCAGAGCAAGAACAGATTATTCTCTGGGTTGTTGGCCTTCCCGTTCACTTAAGTGGATCCGAAAGCCAGAAATCAACGGAGGCAAGAAAGTTTGGTACCTGGTTGGAGGCACGAACGGGAGTTCGGGTGACCTATTTTGATGAACGGTTTACAACACAGATGGCTGACGATTTGCTTAGAGAAGGTGCGCTGACAAACAAAAAAAGAAAGCAACGAAGAGACAAAATTGCAGCGCAGATTATTCTCTCTTCTTTTCTAGAAGCTGGACCAGGCGCAACGGATCCGCCGTTGCCGCTGGACGATGCAAAGGAGGAGGAGAGTTGAAGCGTTTGATTGTGGGTTGCGGTTATTTAGGTCGTCGCGTGGCCGATCTTTGGCACAGGGCAGGAGATACGGTTTATGTGGTTACGCGAAATCAATCGCATGGCACCGAGTTTCAGCGGGTGGGTTTGTTTCCGTTGCTTGCAGATGTTCTTGCACCCCAATCCTTAGCCGACCTGCCCGAGGTAGACACCGTTTTGTTTGCAGTCGGTTACGACCGTTCTTCGCAGGCGAGTATTCATCAGGTCTATGTGGAAGGCCTCCATAATCTACTCGATGCACTTCCGGAGCAGGTAGGGCAGGTGTTGTATATCAGTTCCACGGGTGTCTATGCGGAAAGTGGAGGAGGCTGGGTAGATGAGCATTCGCCCACGAGAGCCAGTCGCGAGGGGACGCGCGCTTGTCTGGATGCGGAAAATCTTTTGCAGTCGCATCCGCGGGGGATCGGGTGCAAGATCCTCAGGCTTGCGGGCATCTATGGGCCCAACCGTATACCCCGCCGTGATGATCTGCTGGCGGGTCGACCCCTTCCGGTGCCTGCAGAAGGTTATTTGAATCTTATTCACGTCGAGGATGCAACCGAAACCGTGGATGCCGCTGCTCGGAGAGGTGAATCTGGAATTTATCCAATCTCTGACGGGGCACCGACGATCCGCCAAGATTATCTGGAGGAATTAGCGCGCTTGCTCGGTGCACCTCCTCCAAAATTTCTTTCTGATGTGAAATCAGTTTCTGCGCGCAGTGCGACGAGTAAGCGCGTCAAAAACGACCGCATGCTCAGAGAACTCGGCGTCCAATTAATCTATCCGAGTTATCGTGAAGGACTTGCCGCCATTGTCGATGGAACCAGCGTGTAGACCGGAGATCATTTTGGCTTTTCCTGCCGCTTGGCGCAGGATGGCGGACAACCGTAGAATCTGTACTCGGAAGGATACCATGGACAGCTTGCCTCCGGATCAAGGAGCGTTTTCGTTTTTCACCGGTCCGCCTGCTTTGCAATAGGGAATCTCAATGCTCAAACGTTTACCTCTTTTTCCTCACGTTATAGAACTAAATCATGCTGCTGGTCATCGGATTGGCTGCTGCGTGTACTTGGTTTACGATGGAGATGATTGGCTGCTGATCGATATTGGTTTCACTGAATCAGTTGATGAAATCGTCGAACTCATTCGGCAACTTGATTTCCCGCTTTCTAATTGTGTCACCATTGTCGCCACGCATGCGGATGCAGACCACGTTCAGGGACTCGCGCGGGGAAAGCAACTTCTAAAAACAAGTGCCACCGGGCACCCCTTAGCAGCAAAGCCTCTGCTGGAAGGAGATCGGCTCAAGACTTTTGCCGAGATTGAAGCACACGGGATCAATTTGGAAATGCCATCGGTGAAGCTTGACCACCTCGTGGAGGATGGCGATAAGATTGCGGTGGGGTCGATTGAACTGGAAGTCTGGCACACGCCCGGGCATACGGACAGTCAACTCGCTTTCCGTTTGGGAAATCTACTCTTTTCAGGTGACAATATTTATCGTGATGGGTGTGTCGGTGCAATCGATGCCCATCATGGGAGTGATATCCCACACTTTATCGAATCGCTCAAACGTATACGTGCAAGCGATATTGAGTGGCTACTTCCAAGTCACGGTCCCGTTTTCCGCAAGGATAATGCTCAACTTGATGCAACGGTCTCCCGTCTTGAGGGCTACTTGAGTATGGCTGATTTTGGCACGTGTGCGACCAGTTGGCCCTTGATGGACCAATGGGATCAGGAGTTGCACGAGGGCCGCTTACCGCGCTGAAAAGACGATTATCGCAGGGCTGAGGGAAAGGCCCAGGTTACCACGATCAGTTGCTAGCATCATACTCTTTGTGGGTTATAGCGAATATTCGCTTTACCTCGACCCTGCAGCGTGCCGATGGGAGAGGATAGAGCCGACCATCTTTTACACGCGCTGGCCCATTCCGGGGGGGATGTTTTGATGTTGGTACGCCTTATCGCAGCTTTCTTACTCGCCGGCTTTCTCGGCGGTTCTTTCGGTTCCCACAATGCGTGTGCAGAACGTGCGTATGGTCGCGCCTGGGGGTACACCTATAAAACCCAGGATTGGGAGCGTTTCTACCACTATCCGTACGTTTACTATCCACAAAATTTTTGGGGTAGTGAGTACTATCGCAGTGCCGACAGCCTGTATTATCGCTATCCGCCTGAAATGCGGATTCCGGTCTACAACAGACAGTGGCAAAATTACTATCCGCAAGATCGGAAGTACCATCAGGGGCACCACTTTAATCTGGATGTGTTCTAATTCCGTTCTGCCAGTTTGATCTGAAATCTTGCGAAACCGCGTTTAAAGTGGCCACTGAGAGGTTGCCAGGTCGAAGAGAATCCCGGATGCCGTTTTCAGTTGTCCAGTGTCGATCCATTCATCTTCCGTATGTGCCTGCTCGATGGAACCAGGGCCAAAGACGACGACCGGTAGACCACTTGCTGCGAGTATGCCCGCATTGGTTCCATAGGGGGCTCCCTGAATTGCATGCGCAGCATCTACGTTTTGCGTCGCTTTGAGAAGAAAATCCGCAAGCGGCCTATTCTGATCATCGCTCAAACCGTGCGAGCTGAGCATCGGCAAATCATGGTCAAGTTCGATGCCCTCGTTTTTCAACGTCTCGAGATAATCGATGGCGTGCGTGTAGGCCACCTCGGGGAATTCTGTGGGTAAAAGGCGCCGGTCTATTTCAATGGTACAGCGATCAGGGATGGTATTGACGCTTATCCCGCCGGTGATCGTTCCTACCGAGAGCGTTGCCTGACCGCAGAGGGTGTCTTCACCGAATTGTGGCAATATTTGCTGTGCATAGTGTTCGAGCCGTCGAAGCACGTGGCCCATTCGATAAATTGCGTTTTCAGCACGTGTGGTTTGGCTGCTATGCGCTGCTTTTCCGGCCGTATGGCATCGCCAACGGACAACGCCTTTGTGTCGCGTGATCACCTGCAATTCGGTCGGTTCGGTGACAATGCAGGCATCGGGTTTTTTGCCAAGAAAATCAGACGTTGCTCCATGGTTCCAGAGTTTTGCGAGTTCGGTCGCCCCCGTAAAACCGTGTTCTTCATTGACGGTACAGGCAACAACGATAGTTGGCACTTGCTTTTGACTCGCTTCGGTGAGCTGCCGCACTGCATTGAGTACCGCTGCCATTCCTCCTTTCACGTCGCAGGCCCCACGACCGTACATTCGCATTCCGTCGGTCTTGGCTGAAAACGGTTCGATCCGCATCTGGTCGACCGGGACCGTATCCTGGTGGACATCGATCAATAGAAGCGGGCCTTGGCCGGGACGGCAATTGGGCGGATCGAGACGTGCGAGGATATTTTCTCGCTGCGGCGCAACCCTCTGTCGCATCACAGGTAGGTGCAACGCTTGAAAAAATCTTTCGAGGTAATCAGTCAACCGTGATTCAAAATAGTCGTTTTCCCTTCCCCGTCGCCCCATAGGGTTCACGCTAGGGATGGCGATCAATTCTGCAAGTAGACGAGTGATTTCCACGAGCAATACGGCCTCCGCTGGCCGTTGGGGTAAAGGCAACTCTGGGAAAGCAAGCTGTGCATGGGGTGTCCTTCGACGATTGTAGTCGTTCTATCGTTTTGTGGGCGAACAGTCACAAAGAATGGCTACAGGGACCCCCATTGGATTGGTTGCCAAATCGAATCTGGAGGGCATAATTCAGCAGACTGATCAACCCAACGGCGGCGGCGTCTTTGACGCAAGCCGCGACCCCTTTACAGGTTCTGCCCCATCTGTGAGGGGGTTTTTTTTGCCCCACGATGGCACCTCCCGAGGTGAGAAATGGGGATTTTCCCTGTTTTTTTCTTACCTTGACCCATAATTTGTGGCTCGATACGATTTGCTCAGACTCGGCATGCTGCCGGGTTTTCTTTTTGTCCGACTTTGTGATAACTTTCACAAAGTGAAGTTTTCGGTACGGAAGTACGGTTCGTCCCCTTCATTTTCTGGCGAGAGTGCTGGTTGTTGTATGGCGACACCTGTGGAATTGATGAAGAACGCTATCCGAATACGACGTGGATTGCAGGTCCCGGTTTCCGGTCTGCCACAGCAGCAGGTTTCTAATCTCAGCCGCCCGCAGCATGTGGGGTTCGTTGGTGACGACTACGTTGGCATGAAACCGACCATGCACGTGAAGATGGGTGATCGAGTACTCAAGGGGCAGAGCCTGTTTGAGGATAAAAACAACCCGGGTGCTTGGTTTACCTCGCCTGCGACAGGCACGGTCACGGCCATTGAACGCGGTAAAAAGCGAAAATTTGAGTCGCTTGCCATTGAAGTCGATTGGGCTACAGAAGAGCAACAAACATTTGATGTTTTTGAAGAAAAGAAACTCAGTACTTTGGACGCGGCCCGCGTTTGTCGGCAACTGACTCGATCGGGTCTCTGGACCGCGTTCCGCCGGCGGCCTTTCAGTCACGTGCCAAAAATCGATTCCAGACCAGATTCGATTTTTGTGACTGCCATTGATACCAATCCGCTTGCGGCGGACCCTGCTGTCATTCTTCAGTTGCGGCCAGCAGATTTCATCGCTGGTCTTGAAGTCCTCAGTACGCTTACCGACGGACCACTTCGCGTTTGCCATGCTGCGGGGGTTACGTTGCCGGGAGAAGATGGAACCCTGGCAGACTTCCAAGCTTTTTCTGGCCCCCACCCCGCAGGTCTGGTGGGGACCCATATTCACTTTTTATCGCCTGTTTCTGCGACCGCTTCGGTTTGGCACGTCGGGTACCAGGACGTGATCGCCATCGGATACCTATTCCGAACAGGTGAAATACTGACCGACCGCGTGGTCGCCTTGGGGGGGCCACTGCTGGCGAATCCGCGACTCGTGCGGACCCACATCGGAGCCTCGCTTACGGAGTTGGTGGCAGCGGAAGAGCGAATGAACGGGCAGGCGTTGCGGATCATCTCCGGTTCGGTGCTGTCTGGAAGGCACGCAGAGGCACCGGTCGATTTTTTAGGTCGCTACCACAATCAGATCTCCTGCCTTGCGGAGGGTGGTGCGCGGGAGTTTCTCGGTTGGCTCAAACCGGGCGAGGATAAATTTTCACTGCGACGCATTTTTGCATCGCGTTGGCATCCGCTCAGAGACCGATGCTTTGCGATGAACACCAGCACCCATGGTAGTCCACGTGCGATTGTCCCGATTGGAATGTATGAGGATGTCATGCCGCTCGATATCGTGGCAACACCGCTGCTCAAGGCGTTGCTGACAGACGATACAGAATCTGCGCAGAAATTAGGCGTTTTAGAATTGGATGAGGAAGATTTAGCACTCTGTACCTTTGTGTGCCCCGGAAAACATGAATACGGCGATTTGCTTCGACGAAGTTTAAATCGTATTGAGGCAGAGGGCTAAAAAGCCCAGGAGAGGTTGGCGTGTTGCGGAAATGGCTCGATAAGATGGAGCCCCTTTTTCAGGAAGGGGGAAGATTGTCCAAGCTTTACCCGCTTTACGAAGCGACCGATACTTTCCTCTATACGCCGGCAAGCGTGACGCGGACCGCTTCCCACGTACGGGATGGCATTGATCTGAAGCGGATGATGGTGTTGGTGGTGATGGCACTGACCCCGTGCTTTTTTATGGCATTCTACAACACGGGTTATCAGGCGAATTTGGCAATCTCCCACGGGGCGGCGTCTCTGGAATCGTGGCGCGAGAGTTTTTTGATGTGGCTCGGGCTTGGCCACGATCAGAAAAATTTCCTCGATAACTTACTCCTGGGCGGGCTGTATTTTCTTCCCGTTTACGCGGTCACCATTCTCGTAGGGGGATTGTGGGAAGTTTTGTTCGCGATCGTACGAAAGCACGAAATCAACGAGGGTTTTTTGGTCACAAGCGCGCTTTTCCCCCTCACGCTTCCCCCGACGATTCCACTCTGGCAGGTGGCGCTGGGTATTAGTTTTGGTGTGGTGATTGGAAAGGAAATCTTCGGCGGAACCGGAAAGAATTTCCTGAACCCTGCGCTGACAGCGCGGGCCTTCTTGTACTTCGCTTATCCGGCGCAAATTACAGGGGTCGCGGTTTGGACGGCGGCCGAGCGACCTGACAGCACCAGCGGCGCAACCCCACTGGGAGTCATGGCAGACACGCAAGTCGGCCAGACGGCTCCTGCGATCGAAACAGTGGTGGGACATAGTTGGTGGGATTGTTTTCTGGGATTCATTCCAGGCTCCATGGGCGAGACATCGGTGGTCGCCTGTCTGCTAGGTGCAGGTCTTTTGCTTTTTGTCGGAATTGGTTCTTGGAGAATTATGGCAGGTGTCGTTTTGGGTGGGGTCGCCACATCGACTCTTTTCTGGCTTTCGAGCAACGGATCAGAGAATGCCATGATGTATTTGCCTCCATGGTGGCAACTGGTCGTGGGGGGCTTTGCCTTTGGCACCGTTTTCATGGCAACGGATCCGGTATCGGCGGCCATGACCAACGTCGGAAAGTGGTGGTATGGCATCCTCATCGGCTTGATGACCATCTTGATCCGAGTGGTCAATCCAGCCTATCCAGAAGGCATCATGCTGGCCATTCTGTTTGGCAATGTCATGGCGCCATTGATCGACTATTTCGTTATTCAAATGAATATCCGACGAAGGATGGTTCGTTATGAAGCGTGATAGCACGGTGCAGACCCTCCTTGTGGCAACGATGCTCTGCGTCGTTTGTTCGGTCATCGTTGCCGGTGCAGCAGTCGGGCTTCGCCCGTTGCAGCAGGCGAATAAACGGCTCGATGCAAAAAAAAATGTGTTGCTTGCGGCCGATCTTATTTCCGAGGGGCAAGCGGTGTCTCAGCAGGAGATCGACGCATTGTTCACAGAAAAAATCCATCGGATTTTGATCGATTTAAAAACAGGCCGGGCCGCAGATTCAGCGGGTGTGGATCCCGAAGTGTACGATCAGAGAGTCGCCGCCGCAGACCCCAATCAAAGTGAGCCGATTCCGCGGACTGCGGACCTTGCCGGGATCAAGCGACGCGAAAAATATGCTTTTGTTTATGAGGTTGTCGACAAAAGTGGCAAGGTAGACCAACTTGTTTTGCCGATTAACGGCAAGGGACTTTGGTCAACGCTCTACGGTTTTTTGGCACTCTCTGCCGATGGGTCAACCGTACGTGGAA
>CAUZBD010000077.1:0-8229 GCA_963577795.1 Planctomycetota bacterium
GTAAGTATTCCGGTGGGAGTGTCTCCCCGGCGCGACTCATCGCGCGACTTTGCCCGGATGTGGCAGGTTCAATTTGTAGACGGATCTCGGCAAATGTGGAACTCCCGGAAATTTGTCGCTGGCAGCTACCGACAACCGCCGCAGATTGACGAACAGTCTCTCGATAGCTTACGCGAGGATTGTGGACCTTGACATCAAGTTTAAAGTCGCGCAACAGACGATGTTTGATGACTTCCAGATGCAACTCACCCATTCCGCTAATGAGCGTTTGGCCGGTTTCTTCGTTTTCTTCGGCCCGAAATGTTGGATCTTGTCGTTTCATTAATTCCAACGCTTCCGATAGTTTCTTTCGCTCGGTCGATGTTTCCGGTTCGATGGCCATTGAAATAACGGTCTCCGGAAAATCAATGGTTTCTAAAAGAATAGGATTTTTATTCTGACAAATCGTGTCCCCAGTTACCGAATGTCGTAATCCAATCACTCCAACGATATCACCTGCTTCTACACGTTCTACTTGCTGGCCTTTTCCACCCGGTTTGACCTGCCAGAGTTGAGGCACATTTTCTTTTTTGTCCTTGCCGGGGTTGTAAACACGGGTGCCCGCTTCGAGCACTCCCGAGTAAACCCGCACATAGGCAAGATCACCAGTTTTTTCTGCTTCCACCTTAAACACGAGACCACAGAAGGGTTCTTCAGGGTTCGCGCCGCGTTCTTCCTTTTGATCTCCATGGCGGGGGTTTATGCCGGTGATCGCAGGCAATTCCTTGGGACTAGGTAGATAATTCGCAACCGCATCAAGCACAGGTTGCACCCCGATTCGATCGAGAGCGGATCCGCAAAGAACGGGGGTGATTAACTGATGGAGAGTCGCTTCACGAATAACTGATCGGAGTAGTTCAATAGGAATTTCCGCTTCCTCGAGAGCCAGTTCCATGAGTTTGTTGCTGTAATCGTACAACTGTTCCAGCATGGTGTTACGCGCCTGCTTCGCTACATCGAGAAAGTCATCCGGGATTTCTTCTTCGATAATTTCAGATCCGTCACTCGTCTCTGTAAAACGCAACATCTTCATGGAAAGGAGGTCGACAATGCCACGAAATGCTTCAGCGACATGCGGTGGTCCTGCACCGATCGGAATTTGCACAGGAACCGGGTTGGCCCGAAGTCTTTTACGGATATCCGAGAGGACGGTCTCAAAATGAGCGCCCTCGCGATCCATTTTGTTGATAAATGCGATGCGGGGTACACCATATTTGTCTGCTTGACGCCAAACCGTTTCGCTCTGTGCTTCCACGCCCTCGCGGGCACTGAACACAACAACTCCCCCATCGAGAACACGTAGGCTTCGCTCGACCTCAGCAGTGAAATCGACATGTCCTGGGGTATCGATCAGGTTGATCGTAACATCATTCCAATCAAACGTGACACATGCCGCATAAATGGTGATGCCACGTTGCTGCTCTTCTTCATCGCAGTCGGTTTTTGTGGTTCCTTTATCCACTTCGCCCATTCGATGAGTGACTCCGGCATAAAAGAGCATTCTTTCGGTGAGGGTTGTTTTACCCGCATCGATGTGAGCAATAATGCCAATGTTACGCAGATTTTCGAGTTCGCGAGCCATGATTTCCTGATGAATGAGAGCGCATAAAAAAGCCACGCTCCGTACTTCAAAGCGTGGTGAATCAATATTGTTGGATTACCAGGCAAAATGTGCAAAGGCTTTGTTGGCTTCGGCCATACGATGCACATTCTCCCGTCGCGTCATGGCAACTCCTTCACGATTGTAGGCATTCACAATCTCATCGGCCAATTTTTGAGAGGTGGGTCGCCCCTTTTTTTCACGCACAGCTATCAATAGCCAACGAATGGCAAGTGACTGCTGGCGATTGCGGCCCACCTGCATGGGCACCTGATAGGTCGACCCACCGACACGCTTGCTCCGCACCTCAACGTCTGGTTTGATGTTGTTGATCGCAACATCGAAAACTTCAATCGGTTCTGGTTCGTTGATCCGCTCACCAACGAGATCAAGTGCATCGTAAAAAACACCCTGCGCCGTACTCTTTTTTCCGTCCCACATCAAAACATTAATAAATTTACTAGCCAGTAGAGAACCAAATTTTGGATCTCCTACGAGCTGTTTACGACTGGCGGTAATGCGTCCCATTTTTTATCCAGAGAGATTATGCACGTTGGATTTTGCGATCTTGCCGCTCACCACTTGATTTTCCTACTGCCTATTTTTTAGCTCCGTAGCGACTGCGAGCTTGTCGCCGTCCATCTACGCCCAATGTGTCGAGTGCTCCACGTATTACCTGATAACGAACACCCGGTAAATCCCGCACACGTCCACCACGGACCAGCACGATGGAGTGCTCTTGTAAATTATGTCCTTCACCCGGGATGTAAACAGTAACTTCCTTTCGAGTTGAAAGTCTTACCCGTGCAATTTTACGAAGCGCGGAATTCGGCTTTTTCGGCGTCATCGTTTTTACTTGAAGACAAACACCTCTTCGCTGAGGACAGCGTTCAAGTACGGGAGCTTTGCTGTTCTTTTTCGGTTGCTTGCGCTTTCGGCGTATCAGTTGATTGATCGTAGGCATTCTATTTTTTAATTTCGGAACGTATTCTTTATGGGGCAAATAAAAGGCACAGCAGACCCGGAGCCTCTCAAAGTAGCTAATCCCGGTGGATTGTCAATGGACCCAGTGTTTCTGGCCCAACAACTGAAGTTGTCAGGAAGGTTGACTAGCTCACTCGTTCTCCGAATGTGGGTTTGGATTCTCACCAAAGAAGGCAGGAAGTCCCCCCTCATCGGTGGTCGTTTCTGTTTTGTCGGCCATCGTTTGTGTTTCTTCCGTGACAGGAGGTTCTATCGTCTCTACCGGAATCGAGGTTGCCGAACCGGGTTCCTGGGGGGGGGCAACTTCGAAGATGATGCCCTCTTGGGCACCACTATCGGTAAGCGTCTCTGAAGCGGATCCTTCCATGCCCAGCCCTCCCAGATCGGGTTCCTGAATACTGGGTTCCTGAATACTGGGTTCCTGAATACTGGGTTCCTGAATACTAGGTTCCTGAATACTGGGTTCCTGAATACTGGGTTCCTGAATACTGGGTTCCTGAATACTGGGTTCCTGAATACTGGGTTCCTGAATACTGGGTTCCTGAATACTGGGTTCCTGAATACTAGGTTCCTGAATACTAGGTTCCTGAATACTAGGTTCCTGAATACTGGGTTCCTGAATACCGGTTGGCTCGACACCAAGCGATTCAAAATCGAGCAACTCGACATCTTGTCCCTTATTGCCACTCCCGGCCTCCTCCGACTCAATGGCTGCATCAAGCAGCGGAAATGAACGGGAGAGGACGAGATCTTTTTCTGCGGTGAGCGCCTCGAGTGCCTCGGGACGTATGCGGACTTCCGAGTCCTGGAAGGAGTGAAAGCCGGTTCCTGCGGGCACTAAGTGTCCGAGAATCACATTTTCTTTCAGCCCCACCAACCGATCCACTTTTCCTGCCAATGCTGCCTCGGTAAGAACCTTTGTTGTCTCTTGGAAGCTTGCTGCCGAGATAAAGCTGGTGCTCTGAACAGATGCTTTCGTGATCCCCAATAGCTGGGTACTGGCGGTGGCCGGTTTAGGTTTAGATCCTTTAGCAACTTTACCACCCAACGCTTCGATTTGAGCGTTTGTTTGTTGCAGAGCCTCTTTGGGAACAATACTATCGAGGGTGTATTCGCTATCACCAATCTCAGAAATTCTTACGCACTTTGCAAGACTCTCATTATGCTCGCGGAATTCAAACTTATCCAAAACGTTTCCACGCAACAGTTTGGTATCGCCGGCCGATTCGATTTTCACCTTACGGAGCATCTGTGCAACGATAATTTCAACATGCTTATCGTTGATTTCTACGCGCTGTGAACGGTAAACATTCTGAATTTCGCGACCGAGATATTGCTGGACTGCTTCCTCACCAGAAACACGCAAGATGTCGTGCGGCACCAGAGGCCCGTCAACTAATGATTCACCGGCCCGCACTTCGTCTCCTGCGTGGACGCGTAAATGCTTCCCATGGGAAATGAGATGTTCTTTCTCAATTCCACTTGCACTGCGAACAACAAGTGTCCGTTTACCACGACGTTTTTCACCAAGCAGTTCCACGGTGCCATCGATTTCAGCGATGACTGCAGGGTCCTTCGGCTTTCGTGCCTCAAAGATTTCCGTGACGCGCGGCAGGCCCCCGGTGATATCTTGTGTTCCAGAAGCTTCGCGGGGGGTTTTGGCGAGGAGCGTTCCGGGAATAATACTTTCGCCTTCATTGACTTCGATGTTCGCCCGTTCGGGAAGATAATAAAAGTCAAGGGTTTTTCCTTCGCTATTCTCCAAAACAACCTGCGGATGCAGGTCGCCCTTGTGTTCAGTAATGACCCGGCGGACGTGACCACTCACGTCTTTTTCCAGACGCATGGTGTCGCCTTCCCGCACATCCTCGTAGCGGACCTTTCCCATAACCTCAGCGAGAATGGGAATACTATGGGGATCCCACTGACAGATGACCTCTCCTGCTTTGACTTCAGCCTTTTCATCCACCATCAACGCGGCACCCGTCGGAATCTCATATTTTTCCACCTCTCGACCTTTGGGATCAAGAATAGTGATTTGACCATTGCGGGCTAATACGATGTTCTTACCTTCTTGGTTGACCACGACCTTTAAGCGGGTGTATTGAACGGTACCTGCTTTTTGAGCACGGATCTCGTTCTTTTCCACGTCATGCTGACCGACACCACCAATATGGAAGGTACGCATTGTCAGTTGCGTTCCGGGTTCACCAATGCTTTGAGCAGCAATAATGCCAACGGCCATACCTTCTTCAACCATCGAACCGGTCGAAAGATCCATGCCGTAGCACGAGCGACAAATCCCTAGTGGAGCTTCACAGGTCATCGGACTCCGGACTTGGATTTTTTCCAAGCCGAGGTTTTCGATTTGCCTTGCAATATCGATCGTGATCATCTCACCATCCTTCACGATCGCTTCGTCCGTGATCGGGTTGATAATGTTTGTTCTGCTAACGCGACCTTTGATCGAGTCAGCAAGTCGCACATCGACCTTCTCACCCCGGTAGATAACGCCCTTCGTAATTCCCTGAGTCGTGCCACAGTCATGCATGGTGATCACCACATTCTGTGCCACATCGGCCAGTTTCCGAGTTAAGTAGCCAGAGTCGGCAGTCTTGAGTGCCGTATCGGCAAGACCTTTGCGGGCACCATGTGTGGAACTGAAATATTCCAGTACCGAAAGACCTTCGCGGAAATTTGCCTTGATGGGGGTTTCAATGATTTTGCCCGAAGGCTTGGCCATCAATCCTCGCATACCTGCTAACTGCCGGATTTGTTCAACACCACCTCGAGCACCAGAGATTGCCATCAAGTAAATGGGATTTACATAACCATCCTGGCGATAGTCGGTTTCCAGTTCCGCCATCATCGCCTTGGTAATCTCCTCGCGGGCGTGGGTCCAGCAATCGAGTACCTGATTGTAGCGTTCACCTTCGGTGATAATGCCACGAGCGTACAGTTTGGTTGTCTTAAGTACCTTCTTCTCTGCATCACCAATGACCGATTCCTTAGCCGCTGGTGTAATTAAATCGTCGGTAGCGAAGGAGAGACCACTTCGGGTCGCTTCTCGAAAGCCCATTTGATTCATGTCATCCAACAAGACGATCGTTGCTCTTCGACCTAATTTTTGGTAACAGTCTGAGATGACCTGGGCCAAGTCCCCACTCCGCATCGGCAAATTGTAATAGGTCATTCCTTCCGGGAGCACGGAATTGAAGATCACGCGCCCCACCGTCGTATCCACCATAGTGGCAGAGAATGTATCATCTTGAGCTTCACTTTGAACCTGTGTCCCAGGCGGCATTTTTACTTTGATTTTTGCATGGGTGTCGACGGCCCCTAACGAGTAGGCCAACGTGACCTCATCGGTTGAGGCAAAGACCATTCCATCTCCCTTGCGGTCGGGAATTGCAACGGTCAGGTAGTAAGAACCCATGACCACATCCTGAGAGGGGCTGATGATCGGGGCTCCACTGGAGGGACTAAAAATGTTGTGTACCGACATCATCAGGGTGTGGGCTTCCACCTGGGCCTCAATCGAGAGCGGCAGATGCACCGCCATCTGATCCCCGTCGAAGTCAGCATTAAAGCCTTTACAGACGAGGGGATGCAGCAAAATGGCATTTCCTTCCACGAGAACCGGTTCAAAAGCCTGGATTCCCATGCGATGCAGCGTCGGGGCACGATTGAGAAGCACGGGATGATTGCGGATGACTTCTTCGAGGATATCCCAGACCTCTTCATCCTTCCGTTCCAGCATTTTCTTTGCACTTTTGATCGTGTCGGCGTGCCCTAATTCCTTGAGTCGCCGAATAATGAATGGTTGAAACAGTTCCAGAGCAATCTTTTTGGGAAGACCACATTGATGCAATTTCAATTTGGGTCCAACAACAATCACACTTCGTGCCGAGTAATCAACACGTTTACCAAGTAAGTTTTCACGAAACCGCCCCTGTTTCCCCTTGATCATATCGGTCAAAGATTTCAAAGGCCGATTACTACTTCCCAGCACAGGTCGCTTGCAGCGATTATTGTCGAAAAGCGCATCAACCGATTGTTGCAGCATTCGTTTTTCATTGCGAATGATGACCTCGGGTGCATTGAGATCGACAAGTTTTTTCAAGCGATTATTGCGGTTGATAATCCGACGATAAAGATCGTTCAGGTCACTTGTCGCAAAGTTGCCAGAATCGAGTAAGACGAGTGGTCGGAGGTCGGGAGGAATGACAGGAATGACATCCAAGACCATCCATTCGGGCTTGTTGTCGCTATCGCGAATAGCCTCAACAATTTTAAGCCGATTGATGAGTTCTTTTTCTTTCTGTTTCGAACCGGTTGTGGCCAGTTCTGCGCGGAGTTCTTCCGAAAGTTTGACCAAGTCCATACCGATCATCAATTTATGGATCGCCTCAGCACCCATGTAGGCTTCAAAAGAACCCTCTCCATAGTCGTTTAAGGCGGTGCGGTATTCTTCTTCGGTTAGGAGTTGCTGTTTTTGTAACGGTGTATCGCCCGCATCTGTGACGACATAGTCCTGGAAGTAGACAACTTTTTCGAGACTGGTCGTCTTCATCGCAAGGAAATTGCCAATCCGACTCGGCATCGCCTTGAAAAACCAGATATGGACGATCGGGGCGGCGAGTTCGATATGCCCCATCCGCTTCCGTCGCACCCGACTGTGGGTAATCTTTACACCACAGCGATCGCAAATCATCCCCTTGTACTTCATCCCCCTGTATTTTCCGCAGGAGCATTCCCAGTCCTTTTCAGGCCCGAAAATTTTCTCACAGAAAAGGCCATCTTTTTCAGGTTTGTAGGTACGATAATTAATCGTCTCCGGTTTCTTGACCTCTCCAAACGACCAACTACGAATATCGTGCGGCCTAGCCAAACTGATTTTTACCGACGCATAATCGTTGATACGGTCGTAAGAGCCTTCGCCAATGCTCATCTACCAGATCTCCTTCATTCGAGAATATTTTGCAAACGCAGCCCTTTTTTCCACCGCTCTCAGTGAGGCTGCTTCGGCAATTGATTCCCTCATTTTCTAGGATTGTTTATATGTGTGATTATTTAAAGTTTGTCAGAGAATGACGTGCTTAGATTCGCCGTTTCTCCAATTGCATATTAAGTCCAAGTCCACGAATTTCATTGGTGAGTACATCGAAGCTTGCCGGTGTGCCCGCCTCGAGAGTATTTTCACCCTTGACCATCGATTCGTAAATTTTTGTCCTACCCTCAACATCGTCACTCTTTACGGTCAGCAATTCCTGAAGAATATAGGCGGCACCGTATGCCTCCAACGCCCAAACTTCCATTTCCCCGAATCGCTGGCCCCCAAAGCGTGCCTTTCCGCCCAACGGTTGCTGGGTGATCAAAGAGTAGGGCCCCGTACTACGGGCATGAACCTTCTCATCGACGAGATGGTGAAGTTTGAGCATGTAGATATAGCCGACGGTTGTTTCCTGCTCGAAAGGCTCCCCGGTACGCCCGTCATAGAGTTGCGATTTTCCATTCGCTGGTAACCCGGCTTCTTCAAGTGTTGCTCGGATAATATCTTCCGTGGCTCCATTGAATACGGGCGTGACGGCTTGGAAATTAAGCTT
>CAUZBD010000078.1:0-8228 GCA_963577795.1 Planctomycetota bacterium
ACGATGTCGGGACGCACATTGTGATTTTCAAATCCCCAGAAGGTGTCGCCGGTGCGGCCGAAGCCGGTTTGCACTTCGTCCGCAATACAAAGACCCCCTGCGGCGCGGGTGTAGCGGTAGGCATTTTTAAGGTAGTCCGGTGGCATTTCAATCACTCCGCCCACCCCCTGTATCGGCTCGGCAATGAAGGCCGCAATGTTGCCCGACGACCCACGCTCGATCAGATCCCGTACGTCCTGGGCATATTTAGGACCTGCGGCGGCATCGTCGTATCCCCAGTTTCCCCGGTAACGGTCGGGCACCACCGCATGGTGGACACCGAACCCGTGAGGGACCGAGTACTTCCAGGTGCTATGGGAGGTCAGTCCCATCGCTCCCTGGGAACCGCCGTGGTAGCCGTTGCGGAGGGCAATCACTTCAAAATTCTTCGTCATCGCGCGGGCCATTAAAATGGCAAGGTCGTTCGCTTCGGAGCCGCTGTTGGTGAAATAGACCACGTCGAGACCCTCGGGCAGGGTGCCCGCCAATTTTTCAGCGAAGCGGGCGATATTCGGATGCAGGTAGATGGTGGTCGCATGCTGCAGGCGGGCGTTTTGCGCGCCTACCGCTTCCAGAATCCTAGGATGGCAATGGCCCACACTCACAGAAACGATCCCAGCAAATCCGTCGAGATAGCGCTTGCCGCGTTCATCAAACACATACTGCATGTGGCCGTCCACAAGCATCACCGGATCGCGATAATAGGTCACCAGCGCGGGGGTCAGGAAACGACTGCGGAGTGCGACGACTTCCGCCTTCGACGGACCTTCATATTTAGCGGGCACATATTCGCAGGGTGGGATCTGGGGCATGCTATTTTTTTCCTAGATGCAGTAATCCATAGAGCACAAAGGCGATGGTGATTCCAAGGAACCAGGCGTAGCTGTAAAGTTGATCAAAAATCGGCCAGAAGGTGTGCGTGTGCGTTGCCGCATTGTAGAATCCGGGCAGATTGGGCAGCACGGCAATCCCCAGTACCAGGACCGCTTGCCAGCGGAAACCACTATAGATTCCCTGCTTCTGATAGAGAGCCTCGCTTTGCAGATGCGTGCGGCGGACGACAAAATAATCGCAGAGCATGATGCCCGCAATCGGACCGAGCAGCGCGCTGTAACCGATCAGCCAAGTGAAAATATAGTCACCCAGGTCATTGTAGAGCCGCCAGGGCATGATCGCGATACCGACCAGACAAGTGATGATACTACCGGTTCGAAACGAGATCCGACGGGGGAGGAGGTTGGAAAACCCATTTGCGGGACTCACGACATTGGCGGCGATGTTGGTCGAAAGCGTCGCGATCGTGAGCGCAATGAGGGAAACGACCACCGCAGCGGTCGAGCCGAGCTGAGCGACCAGCGCGATTGGATCCCAGATGGCTTTTCCAAAAATCACGATCGTGGCGGAGGTGACCGCGATGCCGATGAACGAAAACAGGGTCATCGTCGTGGGCAAGCCAATCAGTTGACCGAGTGCCTGATCGCGCTGGGATCGGCAGTAGCGGGTGAAGTCGGGAATGTTCAAGCTGAGTGTGGCCCAGAATCCGACCATCGCCGTCAACTGCGGAAAAAACATCGACCAGAACGGGGGCGGATTTTCTGGGGGTGGCGGAAACATTTCTCTCAGGCCGCCTGCCCGGATCGCAGCCCAAATGAGCAAAGCCAGGCCCATCGCAATCAGGAAGGGGGCGGCCCACGATTCGAGCCATTTAATACAGTCGATTCCGCGGAGCACGATCGCAAAATTGAGTGCCCAGAAAGCGAGGAAGCAGGCAAACTGCAGGCCAGTGATTCCGAGGACCGGAAGCACGGTCGTGTCGGCTGCACGATCGATCCAGCCGAGTGCGGCAAACACCTGGTAGATTGCAAGCCCTCCGATCCAGGTCTGGATTCCGAACCAACCGCAGGCGACCAGCGAGCGTGCGATCGCCGGGATATGTGCACCGAGAGTGCCGAAACTGGCCCGCGCGAGCACCGGAAAGGGAATGCCGTACTTCGTTCCGGCGTGTCCCATCAGGATCATCGGTACGAGCACGATCAGGTTTCCCAACAAAACCGTGAGCACCGACTGCCACCAAGTCATACCGACTTCGATCATGCTGGCGGCGAGCATGTAGGTGGGAATGCAGACCGACATTCCAATCCAGAGTGCGGCGAGATGCCATTTCGACCAGGTCCGCCCCTCCGGCGGCGTGGGTGCAATATCCGGATTGATAAGATCGTTGGTCATCTAAATTTGTGTAATTTTCTGATAACTCTCCGGGCGGCGATCCCGAAAGAACTGCCACGTGTTGCGGACCTCTTCGATCAGTTCAAGGTCCAGGTCCGCCACCACGACTTCATCCTGGTCCCGGGAGGCTTCGGTCATGATCTGGCCACGCGGGTTGCAGAAATAGCTTTGCCCATAAAATTCGCCGATGTTCCAGGGGGCTTCGATGCCGACTCGATTGATCGCTCCCACAAAATACTGGTTGGCCACCGCGTGGGCCGGTTGCTCGAGTTTCCAGAGGTATTCGCTCAAGCCCGCGACTGTGGCCGAGGGGTTGAAGACGATCTCCGCGCCATTCAGACCGAGTTCGCGAGCACCTTCCGGGAAGTGGCGGTCGTAGCAGATGTAGACACCGATTTTTCCCGCACTGGTATCGAAAACGGGAAAGCCGAGGTTGCCTGGTTTGAAGTAAAATTTTTCCCAGAACCCCGGATTGCAATGCGGAATGTGATGCTTGCGGTACTTGCCAAGATACGCGCCCTGCTCATCGATCACGGCAGCTGTATTGTAGTAGACGCCCGTCATGTCGAGTTCGTAAATCGGCACGACAAGAATCATCGAGTGCTTTTTGGCAAGCGTCTGCATGAGCTTGATCGTGGGGCCATCGGGAATCCGCTCGGCCGATTGATACCACCGCGTATCCTGTTCGGCACAAAAATACGGCCCATAAAAAATCTCCTGGAGGCAGGTTACCTGTGCCCCTTGCTCGGCCGCCTGCCCGATCAGTGCCACGTGCTTGTCGATCATTGCCGATTTGATATCGGCGATGGCCGCATCGCCCGGTGTATCATTCGATGCCTGGATCAATGCGGCGCGCGTAATGCGGGACATAATGTTTCCTTTCCTAAAACCAACGACTCACAATAATCCGGCCCTCGGTATAAAAGCGTACGGAATCTTCGCCGTTGGAATGCAATGTTCCGAAGAAAGAGTCTTTCCAGCCGCAGAAGGGGAAAACCGCCATCGGTGCCGGCACACCGACGTTGATCCCGATCATACCTGCGCCGGCAGTCTCCTTGAATTTGTTGGCTGCGTAGCCGCTGTCGGTGAACATTACCGCCATATTGCCATACGGCGAGCGATGCGTCACGGCGATCGCGTCTTCCAACGTGGGGACCCGCAGGATGGAGAGTACGGGTCCGAAAATCTCATCTTTTGCTAGCGCCGAATCAGGTGGGACATGATCGAAGAGGGTCGGGCCGACAAAAGATCCGTTTTCAGGAAAATTGCTCGTGCGTCCATCGAGTAGCAGTTCGGCGCCCGAATCAATTCCCTTGGCAATCGCTTCGGTCACGCGGGCCACACTTGCCGCATCGATCAGCGGTCCCATGCCACCGGTCGCGTCGTCTCCGGAACAGACTTTGATTTGCTTTGCCGCCTCGGTGATCCGGGGGATAAACCATTCTGCTGCATCTCCCACCAGTACGGCAACGGAACCGGCCAAACAACGTTGGCCTGTGTTTCCCATGGAGGAACTCAGGACTCCGTCAATCGCCGCATCCTGATTCGCATCGGGCATGATAATCATCGTGTTCTTGGCACCTGCCATGCACTGCACGCGTTTGCCTGCTTCAGATGCAGTTGCATAAACCTTTTTGGCAACCCGCGTCGAACCCACGAGCGAAACCGCGCGTACGTCCTGGTGGGTAATCAGTTGCTCCACAACCTCCGCACCGCCGGTCACCAGATTCAAGACGCCTGCGGGCAGTCCGGCCTCGGCGGCCAGTTCCACTTCGCGGAGGGCACAGAGCGACACTTTTTCGGAAGGCTTCAGTACAAATGTGTTCCCGCAGGCCACGGCCATGGGCCACATCCAAAGCGGGACCATGATCGGAAAATTAAAGGGTGTGATGCCAACGCAGACGCCAAGTGGCACACGCTCCAACGCACTGTCGAGCGGAATGCCCTCGTCGGTTTCTCGACTGAAGGAACTCGAGACGGCAATCCGAGGGAGTGAGCGTCCCATCATCAATGAGGGCGCGCCACAAGCGTATTCCACGCAGTCGATACCACGCCGCACATCGCCTCGCGCTTCCGATCTATTTTTTCCGTGTTCGGTGACGATCATTTGAGCGAGTTCGTCAAAGTTATTTTCGAGCAGTTGTTTGAAGCGGAACAGAACCTGACAGCGTTCACCGACAGGTGTATCGCGCCATGCGGGGAAGGCAGCTTGCGCAGCGGAGACCGCCGCATCGGCAGCCGAGACCTCGTCCATGGCCACCTCAGCGAGGAGTTGTCCGGTCGCCGGATTGATATCGGGGCAACGCGTCTCGGTTTGAGGGGAGACACGTTTTCCGTCAATGAAGTATTCGATTGTGCTGGTCATGACGCAAGGTTCACCTTCCTGCAGCGCTCCACAGTACGTCGGCACCGCGACACCGTGTCGCAACCAATATGCCCCAAAGGATTATGTTTCACCAATCACCGTCACCGGTCGTTGTGTTACGGAAAAAACCGGAGGCTTCATTCTACGTTATTTTGCACCGTTGCTGAAAGCGGTTTCCAGCCCTTGGCATGTGCGCACTGCAGGGAGCGTTTCGCCGCAGGGGTAATTTAATTATTCCGGATATTGTTCATGGCACTCGGTTTGGTTCGGGTCTGGCCCCTTCCCGGAGCCAATCCAAATGCAAGCGGGCTAATGTGAGCCGGTCGCCGGCGAAGTGGACTTCTTTGCTACGGCCATAAAAGCAGAGAATCGTGCCATCGTGGGTGACCGCTAGATCGCTGTAAGCAGAAAAACCCGGTTCGATCGAACGGGAGATCGGCCAGGAGCGTCCGTCATCGTGACTCATGCGGAGCGTCACGTTCCGCCGGCCCGTGTGGGTATCGGGGTTGGAAAATAAAAGCACATCTTCTCCAGCGTGCGTATAGCGCACCAAGCCCGCCATACAGACCGGATCGACCAGATCGTTCTGGAAGTGCGGTTCGCTCCACCGCGTGGCCCCATCCGGACTGGTGACGACGATCCGGCGGCCGGCTGAAGACTCATTGCGTGCGTTGAGCATCACCGAGCCATCTTTCAGTTGGACTGCCACGGTTTCATTCGGATTGACAAATTTATTGGTGCAAGGAATGGCGATCTCGCCCGCCTGCCATGTGTCCCCGCCGTCGTCGCTGTAGACGGTGGCTGTCACGCTCGGCCGGTGGGCGTTGCCTCCCGAGCCAGTCGAGAGCCAGACTGGTACAAGCAGACGACCACCGCGGAGCTGGATACTGTGATTCGGTCCGGTGGCCAGCACGTTCCAGGCGTAGTCTTTGCGAAAGGCCTCAAACGTTGCGGTGATTTCGACCGGCTTGCTCCAACTCACACCGTCGTCGTCACTCCGCTGGTAAAAGCACCGCTCGTACTCGAGGCAAAAGAGCATATGGACGGTGCCGTCGCGGTCGGGGATCAAGACCGGGTTGTTCAAAGTGACCCAGTCGGGATCGACCCCGAGTCGCAGGGCTGCCGGATTCTTTCGCTTTTCACCCTCAAGCTGGACAATCTTTTTTGCCGCACTCCAGGTTTTACCGCCATCGGTTGAGCGGCGAAGCAGAATGTCGATATCGGCCCAGTCACTTTCCGCGCTACGGGCCTCGCACCAGGCCAGGACCGTGCCCTGTGCCGTGACCGTCACTCCAGGAATATGGTAGCGGACATAGGCGGGATCATCGCCCACGACGAAGAGGTCGATTTTCTCGAGCGGTGGCTCACCTGAGGCATATGGAAGCAGCAGGAGGCAGGTGGCCATGGTGAGCAGATGCCGCAGGATCATTTTTGTATTGTTCTTTCGCTACACAGGCTATCGGCGTCTTTTCTCACGGTGCATAACGCAATCAACAGCCAGTTCGGGCCGTCATTGTATCCCGGCAGGGGACTGCGTATAAAGAGGAGCGCTCCATTATGGGGCGCTGTGCAATCCGATGGATGCGTTCGCAGTCGCTTGGCCGCATCCTCGAAAAGACCGACAGAAGGACGTCGAACTATGTCTCCCCCCGATTCCTATGGCCGCCGGCCAACCGTCTCCTTCAACCGAGACGACATCCCCTGGGATGAAATATCGATGTGGATTTCACGGGTCCTGTTGACTGCTTTGGCGGTCGGCGTGGTCCTGGCAGTGGTGTCGATGTTTTACCGCATCGATGCCAGCGACGAAGGGGTCGTATTGCGTTTCGGAAAAAAAGTAGAGACGGCGATGCCGGGTCTGCACTGGAAACTCCCCTGGCCGATCGACAAGGTTTACAAGGTTCCGGTGCAACGGATCCAGATTTTGGAATTCGGCTTCGCGACCAGATCATCGGCTCGTAAAACGCTCTCTGGCCAAACATCCAGAGAAGACCTAGGAGTCGCAGAGATGTTAACTGGGGATCTGAATCTGGGACACGTCGATTGGATCGTGCAGTATCGGGTGAAAGATTCGGGCAACTATCTCTTTAAGATTGGTGGGGCCAATGTCGTCGCTCCGTGGCCATTGGTAAGCGGAGAAGATTACGAGGCGAACCCGGCTGTCCCCGATACGATTCGCGACATTTCCGAATCGGTGATGCGGAAGCTCGTAGGCGATTCGAGTATCGATTATGTCTTGACCATCGGCCGCGATCAGATTGCCAAGGACGCTGAAATGATGCTTCAACAAGAACTCGACGGCTTCCAGGCGGGAGTCGATATCGTGACGGTTAAACTGCAGACCACCTCGCCTCCTACACTAAAAGTCCAAGACGCCTTTCAGGAGGTGAATCGCGCCCGACAGAAGAAGGAACGGGTGGTGAACGAAGCGCAGGGTGAGCGAAACAGTAAAATCCCGGCCGCGCGCGGTGCGAGAGACAAAGCGATTGCCGAGGCCGAGGGCTACCATAATCGGGTCGTTCTGGAAACGACTGGCGCGGTCAATGCGTTCCTTGCCCAACTGGCGGAATATGAAAAAGCTCGTGAGGTTACCAGGAAACGCCTTTATCTGGAGGCGATGGAAGAGATTTTGGCCACCGTGGGCAGTAAGACGATCATCGACGAGTCGGTCCGCGGGGTGGTGCCCCTGTTAAACCTGAATCAGGGTGTAGAGACACCCGCCGTGAAAGAGGTTCGATGATTAAGACTTATGTTATTGCTGGTGTCGTTGCCTTGATCGCGATTGTTGGTGTTTGCTTTTATTCCGCTGCGTATACGGTGGAAGAAGGGAAACTGGCCGTGATCACGCAGTTTGGCAAACCGATGGGAGCGGTTGAGGATTCCGGCTTGCACTTCAAAGTGCCGTTTATTCAGGAGGTCAGCTATCTGGAGAAACGGTTGCTTCCCTGGGATGGCGATCCGGAAAGCATGCAGACTCGGGACAAGAAGCGAATTGATATCGATGTCTGGGCACGGTGGCGGATTGTGGATCCGTTGAAGTTTTTTGTGAAACTACGAACGGAACAACGGGGACAGAAGATTTTAGACGATCTGGTCGATTCGGCCGTACGGGATGTGGTCGCCCGCCATAAGTTGATCGATGTCGTCCGTAAGTCGAACGATCCCTTGGTTTATGAGACCGAAGAACTGCAGCACCGGGCGAGCGATCAGGTGACAGGGGGAGGCCGCGACGATGTTGAGGAGGAAATTCTCAGCGGCGTCGACTTGGAGTCCTACGGGATGGAATTGATCAAGGTCCGTATTAAACGGGTCAACTACGTGGAGTCAGTAAGGCAGGCAGTGTACGAACGCATGATCTCAGAGCGTCTGCGGATTGCGCGGCTGTATGACTCGGAGGCGATGGAAGAAAAGAATAAAATCCTTGGGCAAACCCAAAAGGAACTCGATCAAATCGAAGGTGAGATGGAGAAAGCTTCGGCAGAGATTCGTGGTCAAGCCAATGCGGAGGTGATCCAGTTGACCGCCAAAGCGTATGGGAAATCGCCCGATTTTTACGACTTCCTCAGGCGTCTGGAGGTTTATAAGCAGACGTTCGGTG
>CAUZBD010000079.1:0-8221 GCA_963577795.1 Planctomycetota bacterium
TTTGCCGCTCTATATCGGCTCGACAGACCGCGTACTGGATGTTTCCCAGCAACTGCTGGAGTCGGGATTTTTCATCCCCGCCATCCGGCCTCCCTCGGTCCCGGCAGGGGAATGCCTGCTTCGCCTGAGTCTCTCCTACGGACACGACGAAACGACCCTTGCCAAGCTGATCGAAACTTTAAGTCGACTCTCGGTCAAAGCAGCGGTCTAAGAACCGTGCTGCCTGTCAACTTGAATTTGCTCTAGGTCTCTTTCCCCGCCAGAGCCTACAATCGCACCTCGCGGACAATCTTTAGGGACAACGATGCCATGGAACGAACAAGCGCGGAACGTCTCGATCCTCTTCCTGGCCTCTTCCATTCGCACTGGGAAAGATGGTTCCTGTTGGTGTTGATGCTCACCGCACATCCGCCGCGGGGCATGGCCGAGGAAATGATCTTTGCCGAGGGTCTCCGCCGTGATGCGGTCCTTCGAGACATCGAGTTTGTCGATGGCCACTCCGGTTGGGCTGTCGGGGAGAGTGGCGCTATCTGGCACACCGACAATGGCGGTGCTCAGTGGCAGTTGCAGAACATCCCGGTCCGCTGCCAGCTATATGCCGTTTCTTTTCTCGATTCGCAAACGGGTTGGGCCGCCGGTGGCTGGACCGAACCCTACACCCAACTACGGCGCGGTACTTTGTTACGAACCTCAGATGGCGGAAAGAACTGGTCCCTCTGGAGCAAAGATCCGCTACCAACCATTAAAAAGATTCAATTTTTTAATCTCCAAGAGGGAATCGCCGTGGTCGCGGCTTCTCCGCTGTATCCTCACGGAGTGCTGATCACCAAGGATGGAGGAAGAAGTTGGGCCACACCGCTGAACGATGGCGACAGCACGTGGCAGTGCGGTGATTTTAAAGATTTGCGCACCGGGTGCGTTGCGGGCGGCAATCAATTCGGTGTCATGCGGGCGGGACAGATTCGGTCACATTTATCAAAAAACAGCCGACACACACCCGCGTCGTGGACCTGCATCTGCATGGGCGATGATCAAGTCGGCTATGCACTCGATGCGGTCGGTAGTCTGCACATTACCCGCGATGGCGGGAACCATTGGGAGCAGCAGTCGGCACTGCCCTTACCGAGTGGCTTTATTCCTCAAGCGATGGAAGCGAAGGGACGGCACCTCTGGATTTGCGGATCGCCCGGCCATCAGATTTTGCATAGCGACGACGGGGGCATCCACTGGGCGCAGCAGCCGACCGGCCAATCGCTCCCCCTTTGGGATCTGCACTTCCAGAGTCCGCAGCAGGGTTGGGCCGCAGGGGAGTTCGGGACCATTCTGAGTACCGAAAACGGCGGTCGCCAATGGAGCATACAGCAACAGCAACGGGAGCGGGCGGCGGTCCTTGGCGTCTTTGCAACGGCCCGGGAAACTCCCCTGGAGGCCTTTACGCAGCTCTCGGCAGCCGAGGGGTACAGCAGCAGCGTGGTCCTGTTGGGCTACACCCCGCTCAGCCCGAGCGTACCGCTCGATGTGGCCTCGGCCAGGGAACGGGAAGCGCTGCTGCTCACCGGCGTCAATGCTGTCGATCAAGGTTTCCGCTTGCCTTTACCTGCCACTTCACGACAAACGGCAGTTCCTGCTTCGTTTGCTGCAACGCCCTGCCTTCCAAGCCTTTGCCCAAAGCCCTTCTCCGGCGAAAATATGATTCGAGCTTTCGAGTCGCACGTGGAAAGACAGATTCGGCTCTACCGACCCGATCTCATTGTGACTCACCCGGCGAGCCAACGCGGTGCAGACCCCCTGGGCTTTGAAATCAACCAAGCGGTATTGCGGGCAGTCGAGCGGGCCGCCGACAAGCAAGGCAACCAGGATTCGATGCCCGGCCTGGCAGCATGGCAAGTCCGTAAGGTGTATGCCAGCATGCCCCCCCGGATTTCCGGCGGCCTGGCTCTTTCGACACGTCGCTGGATGATTCCCCTGGGCAGTACGCTCGCGGAGTATGCCCAACCCGCGCGGGCGCTGCTCGGCTGCTTTCCGGAAAAAACCGAGTCGGTACTTCATTTTTCGCTTCTGTTGAACAATCTTCCGCAAGGTCGCGGCAGCAGTAACTTTTTTGGTGGTCTGCATCTTGCGCCGGGTAGCGGGGCCCGGCGAACGATTACAGAAGATTACAACGTACCGGTTGATCGTCTGCAGCATCGTGTCAGCCGCGCCAATATTCTCAGAGCGGTCCTCGCGTCTGCCGGAGCGGGGCAGCCTTCACCGGCGGCATGGCGGGCCCAGATTCATCGCGCGGCTGCGGAGTTGCCGACCGACCAAGCAGCGCGCGTCCTTGTGGACATCGCAACTGAGAATTTTGCGCGTGGAAAAGCCCCTCTGGCAGCAGATACACTGGCTTTACTTATCGACCACTGTCCCGATCATCCGCTGACAGCGGCTGCGTGGAAATGGCTACTGACGTACCACGCGAGCGGAGAGTTTCGACAACGCTTCGGAGAGGAGGCACCCGACAAGGTCCAGCTGACAACGGCACGCGCGACGAATCCGATCAAGCCAGAGACTCCTCCAGGAGCAACCGGATGGGGAGAGCGCCTTCAACGGACCGCACCGGTCCTGTTTAACGATCCTCGCATCCAGTTACCTCTGGCGGCTGCCTACCGTGCCCAAGGCAATTCCCGTCAGGCGCAACGTATCGCCTTGATGCTTTCGCGGTCACCCTGGCTCGCTCCCTACACAGCATGTGGATTTGCAGAAGCCAATCTGCCTGCCGGAGACTCCGCAGATCGTCGTCCGCGGTGGATCGCGACCCGTACACAAAGCAAGCCTTATCTGGATGGCCACCTGGACGAAGCATGCTGGAGTGTCAAAACGAATGCTGTTGAACTTCTTGACCGCGGCGGTGCAACGGATGCTTCAACGCAGGTGCAGGTCTGCTTCGATCAACAGTACCTCTATTTTGGGCTCCGCTGCCAGAAAGCGGCGGGAATCCCTTACCCGGCATCACCCGCGACGCGAAAGCGGGATGCAGAACTCGATCGGCATGATCGCGTGCAGCTTTTGATCGACGTCGATCGCGATTATGCAACGAGCTATCGCCTCACGGTCGATTCCCGGGGATGCACACACGATCAACTTTGGATGGACGCCACATGGGATCCGGTTTGGTATGTGGCAACGGCCGATACCCAAACCCACTGGATGTGCGAATTGGCTATTCGGCTAGACGCCCTTTCGGATCAAAAGAGGACGGAAGAGCGACTTTGGGCGTGCGGTGTCCAGCGGATACTTCCGGGCAAAGGATTCCAAAGCTGGAGCCACCCGGCATCCATCGAAGTCGATCCGAGCGGATTCGGTCATCTTCAGTTACCGCTTGCCATCGAGTAAGGTTGGCAGTTACCCTCACTTTCTCGGTGAATTTTCGAGTGAAGCAATGCCCTATTTGATTGGAACCGATGAAGCGGGCTACGGGCCTCGGCTCGGTCCGCTTTTAATCTCTATTTCCGTCTGGCACGTCGATCGCTCGCCGCTGGAGGTTGATCTCTACACCGATCTGGGCGAGCAGATCAGCCAGGCTGGCACGCGAGGTACCGATTCGCTTGTGATCGATGACTCAAAAAAACTTTACCACTCGGGTGGCTCCCTGCGATTACTGGAACGATCGGTGCTTGGCTGCCTGTCGACACTCGCGCCGTGGCCTTCTACCTGGAGAGCCGCCTGGATCGCCTTGACTGGCGGAGAGCCTGCTGCTTTGAAAGACCTGCCCTGGTACCGGGACTATGACGAATCGCTTCCTATCGATGCAGCGGCCGAAGAAATCGACCGCTTACAAAATGCACTGCAAAATTTATGGCGGGCCAAAGCATGTAAGCTTCTCGACTTCCGCACGGTCGCGCTGTTTCCTCATGAGTTGAACCATGAAATTGCAGCACTCGACAGTAAAGCCGAAGCGCTCACCCGTGCAACCTTGCGGTTGCTTGCAACCACACTCGAAAAACTACCCGACGACGATGCATTGATTGTGTGCGATAAGCATGGTGGAAGAAACCGTTACCTTCCCGCCCTGCAGCGACAATTTCCGGACACGCTGGTCCAAGTGCTCGAGGAATCGAGACCCCAAAGCCGCTATCGATTCGGGTCGAACGCAAATTTTACAGAAATCTGCTTTCGGCAAGGAGGAGAGTCTTTTCTCCCCACAGCACTTGCATCGCTGGGTTCAAAATTTTTGCGCGAACTCGCGATGCGGGCATGGAATCGGTATTGGACGGGGCGGATCCAAAATCTCAAGCCCACAGCGGGGTATCCAGCCGATGCTGTACGATTTAGACAGAGCATCGAGCCGCTCTGTGAGGAGTCTGGCCTTCCGTTGCATTTATGGTGGCGAATGCGATAGCCTCTCTGAGGGCTTCGCCCCCCTTTGTAGATTGGTTGGTTTATCTCGAGACGAAGCTATAATTACCCCGATTGAGAAACCAGGGATTCGCTTTGCCCACATATCGACGAGACGCAGGAGTTCGCGCCATGTCTATTGTTACTCGACTTTTAGATCATTTTTTGATGCTCACTTTTTGTTCGACCGCAACACGCGTCGCGGTAGCAATTGTTATTGCGAGTTTACTTTTTTCGTCGCGCACAGTGGTGTTTGCCGAAAGCAAAGTCCAACTTGGCGCGCCGAGTCTTACATCCGGTATCCCGGGCAAGGGAAAGTTGAAGGAAACCGAGATTGAAACGTGGATCCTGGATTCGGCAAATCATGAAGTACTTGAATTTGAGCTTCCTCTCGGACTCTCGGCAGGACAGGGGATGGTCCGGGGTGTTCGCGAAAATCCACTTACGCGAGCCAAGATCGAACTGGGACGTCAACTTTTCTTCGACACCCGACTCTCTGCAGACAATACCGTCAGTTGTGCTTCGTGCCATCAACCAGCACACGGCTACGCGGCACCCACGCAGTTTGGGATTGGTATCCGCGACCAACTCACCGGAGTCAATTCTCCAACCTCCTATAATCGAATCCTCAGCGATGCACAATTCTGGGATGGACGAGCCGGTTCACTTGAGGAACAGGCGAAGGGTCCGATTGCGGCACCGGGAGAAATGGGCAACACCCACGAGCAGGCCGTAAAAACTGTCAAGGGAATTAATGGTTACCAAAAACAATTCGCTGTAGTCTTTCCGGAGGACGGTGTGACGATCGACACGATCGCTCAAGCGATTGCATCGTTTGAAAGAGCAATCATCACAGGTCCATCACCATTCGATTATGCCGAGGCGCTACGACTCTACGAAGATTATGAGCGGGAAGACTTTGATGAACTCAAGGAAGAAGACCCGGAACAATACGCCCGCTTCATCGAGCTTAAAGAAATGGCCGCCCAAAAAACTATGTCCGAGTCGGCCCTCCGAGGACGAGAACTGTTCTTCAGCGAAAAAACGAATTGCACTGCCTGTCATGTCGGCGCGAACCTCACCGACGAAAAGTACCATAATATTGGAATCGGCATGCTCGATGCCGATCCGCTCACCGGTCGCAAGGGAGTCACGGGCGAGAAGGAACATCATGGGGCCTTCAAAACACCCACTATCCGCAACGTGGCTTCAACGCCACCCTACATGCACGACGGAAGTCTGGCGACACTCGAAGAAGTTGTCGAGCACTACGTCAAGGGAGGAACTCCCAATGCCAATCTAAGCAAAGACATCATCAAGCTCGACCTTACCCCTCAGGACGAGGCGGATCTGGTAGAATTCATGAAGGCCTGTAGCGGACCTTTGCCAAAAGTCGAAGAGGGGCGGCTGCCTCAATAAAGGCAGGTGCGTTGCGACCGGACCTCCAGCACGAGGAAACCACTTTTTGTGGGGCAAAGCCGCTCCGCAAAGCTTTCATTCTTAGAACGCAGAACTGCGATGTCGCCAAGCGAAGAAGAAATCTATCAGGAACATGTCCTCGATCATTACGAGGATCCCTACCATCGAGGTCGGCTCGATCGTCCGACGCATCACCACAAAGACGACAATCCACTTTGTGGTGACGTGGTGGAACTGGATTTGGCCATCGACAACGATGGAAAAATTGCTCAGGCTTACTTCGAGGGGGAAGGGTGTTGTATCAGCCTGGCAGCTGCTTCGATGCTTATCGAGAAAATAGACGGCGGGCACGTTGATGCTGTCAAGGATTTCACTGCTGAAGACATGTTGGAACTTTTCGGTCCCAAATTAACTCCCAATCGGCAAAAATGCTGCCTTCTCTCCTGGCGTGTTTTGCAGTCGGCCATTTATTCCCGTTGCGACGGCGATCAGGAAGGGAAGGGCCCCGCGGAGAAACCTCGAAGTAGTCAGGAGTCGCTGTGATGGGTGAATCGACCGGTCAGGCAGATCCTGCGAGGGACCCGCAAACGCAGCAACTGGACCCCAAACAGTGGCGGACTGACTTCCCGATACTCGCAAAGCAAATTCACGAGCAACCGCTCGTCTATCTCGATAATGCAGCAACGACTCAGAAACCGCGTCAAGTCCTCGCGGCGATGGACGAACTTTACGAGACAAAGTATGCCAACGTTCATCGAGGTATTCATGTACTCAGCGAGGAAAGTACGGACCTGTTCGAAGCTGCCCGGAATACGGTCTGCCGTCTGATTGGAAATGTCGCGAGAGAGGAAGTCATTTTCACCCGCGGCACCACCGAAGCGATCAATCTGGTCGCCCGCAGCTGGGGAGACCAGAATGTTGTCGAGGGCGACGAAATCTTGCTCACCGAAATGGAGCATCATGCGAACATTGTGCCGTGGCAGCAATTGGCTGCCCGCAAGGGAGCTTCAATCCGCTGGCTGCCGATCACCGACGATGGACACCTGGCGTTGGACGACCTCGATACGCTGCTTTCGTCACGAACCAAATTAATGGCGGTCACCGCAGTTTCCAACGTACTGGGCACGATCAATCCCATTGAGCAGATTATCGCTCGTGCCCACGCTGTAAATGTGCCTGTGCTTGTGGATGCTGCACAATCTGTGCCGCATGCCAAGATAGACGTCACGCGTTGGGATGCGGACTTCGTTGCCTTTGGAGCGCACAAAATGCTAGGGCCGACTGGAATTGGCGTCCTGTACGGAAAGCGTAGCCTGCTCGAATCGATGCCGCCGTTCAATGGTGGCGGAGGGATGATCCGACGTGTCCGTAAGGACGGTTTTGAGCCTGCCGATCTCCCTGATAAGTTTGAAGCCGGCACCCCTCCGTTCGTCGAAGCGGTCGGCCTCGCTGCTGCGATTGATTATCTCCAAAAAGTGGGCCTGCCATCGATTGCCGACTACGAACATCAATTAGCCGCACGGGCCATTGAGGCGCTTTCGGCCATCGAAGGTGTAACCATTTTTGGGCCACCCGCTGCCGATCGTGCAGGCATTGTGAGCTTTCAGGTTGAAGGAGTCCATGCGCACGACGTGGCGCAAATCCTCGATCGTTATGGGATCGCAATCCGCGCGGGACATCACTGCGCGATGCCCCTCCATCTGCGACTGGGGCTCACAGCAACGGCACGGGCGAGTTTCTACTTTTATAATACCCTTGAGGAAGTGGACGCGCTGGCGAGAGCAATTGAGGAAACGCAAAAGGTCTTTCGGAAAAAATAGTCGGTCCGCAAAAAAGGTTCGTCAGAACAAATTTACCGCAAATATCAACCATGCCTAAAATCGAAGTACGCGCAGAACACCAATTAACGCCTCAGGAAGCTGCGGAAAGGCTGCGGCGTTTTGGCGAGCAACTCAAACAAAAGCATGGCGAGGAGGTCACCATCCTCAAAGAAGAATGGGGCGATGAAACGCTCGATTTCAGTCTTGTGGCTAAGGGCATCACGATCGGCGGACAGCTGGTCGCGACCGATCGACAGGTGATTGTTACCATCAACCTTCCTTTTGCAGCAATGCTCTTCCGAGGTCGCATCGAAAAGGATATCCATAGCACGCTCAGCGATGCCTTGGCAAACAATGCCTAGACGTCCTGTTTCATTTTGCCTCCGGTGCGATGGTTAATTGTTGACCCTTGCGGATGGAGACCAAACCGACCGGTTTGAGTAGTTCGCGAAGCAACGCTTCAAGGGGCACTTGATTCACGTCGAGTCGCACAACCTGCTTGACGTCAATTCCTGCGGTCTCGATTGCCTGCCGCTGCCATACGAGTGAGAGACCGGTTTGACGGGCGAGCGCTGTAAGAATCGCTTCCAGCGACGCTTCGACGCGCA
>CAUZBD010000080.1:0-8095 GCA_963577795.1 Planctomycetota bacterium
GATACATCAAGGGGCCGCGACGGATGGGATAGGTACAAATGGGACACATGAAAAATTCATAAGCCTCGCGATACTGTCGCAACAACCATTCCGTTTTGGGAAAAGCAACCATTCTGAGTAGATAAACCAGAATCCGGATCACGATTGCAAGGGCCGCGAGGATTAATATGTATTTGAAGTATCGGGAGGGAAAATGCGAGTGGATCACCAGAGCAATCTTCAATAGCACGGCGACCCCAAACGCGTAAATCAGAGGTGCATAAGTCCCTTCGCGATATTTGAGAAACAACCAGACCACGGCCAGAAGCAGCGGCAGTAGAAAAGCAAGCTTGATGACGGCGACGTTCAATGCATGTTGATTATATAAAGCATTGAATTTTTCTCGAATTGGTACTTGCTGCCGTTCGACCTGTTCTTTCAGTTCACGCTGTGTATCTTTCAGTTGACTTAACTTTTCGTTCAGCTGGACAATGGTTTGATTTAACGACTGATATTGCTTTTGGTTTGCAAGGAAGCGTCGTTGGCTTTCGGCCATCGATTCCTGTTCCTCAGTCGTCGGCCTCACATTCTTTTGCAAACTCAGTCGCTGAAATTCAAGCAACTGATTCATCGTTTTTTGTGAACTGGTCGTGCTGTCTCGAAGCAGTTGTTGCCTTTCATTCTGAGTTGCAATGTGTCGTTGCACCTCAGTAATTTTTCCGCCAACCGACTTTTGTTTTTCGACCAAATCAGGGTCCAGTAATCGCTTTTCAAGGGAGTCATAATTTGGTCCCGGCAGACTTCCGATGTCGTCGACAACAAAACCTAACAGCCAGATGGACAGAATGGCCATCGCGACGGCAAGGATGCCAATCAGCAGACGGTGTGCCCAGGGCCCCTTATTTTTTTTTACCACGCGACATTCCCTAAGAAGAAAATCGAATCTACTCGAAAGTTGAGGGTAACAAGTTTCACAAAGTGGATACAGTGCATCAGGTTCATTGTCCCTGATAAAGAGGCAGCGATTGTGCTATTCTTTACTCGCTGCGCTGTGTGTTGCCGGGTTTTTGGTAACTCGTGGTGACATTGAAGGTCGGTGCGTGTGCTTCGCGAAGTGCCATCGTTAGCGTTTTAATTCCCAGTAGGGCCAGAGGTCCGGGATGGGACAAGCCATGATTCCTTACGTTGACCCAAGTAAACGGCTCTCAGTCTCGGCCAAAAAAAGACGCGTGTGGTTAGTCGCCAATGGTGATTTACGGCTTTCGGCAAATCAGAATTGCTGGGCAGCGCAAGAAGCGATGGAGCACGCGTTGGCCGAAAGTGTGACCGCGGCAGGCTACGAACTCACTCGGGCGCATCCGTATAAGAAAAAAGAGGGGCATGCTTTCATCGAATCGCAAAAAGAAGGCATGCAGATTTTTTCAAAAATTGATCCCGAGGTGAAGCTGATTGTCGCTGAAGCCGTTTGGCAATATTCACATCATCTGCTGCATGGGCTGATCTCGCACCGCGGACCGATTCTTACAGTAGCCAATTGGTCCGGAACTTGGCCGGGCTTGGTAGGAATGTTGAATTTAAATGGTTCACTCACCAAGGCAGGTGTCGATTACTCGACGCTCTGGGCCGAAGATTTTACCGAGACGAAATTTTGCTCGATGCTCAAAAAATGGCTCGATCAAGGAGCGTGTCGCCATCGCACCCCGCATGTACGTTCTCTTGGGCGGGTGAAAGTGCCCGCTGCTCCAAAAAGAGTTGGTAAAAATCTGGCGGAAGACTTGCAGCGCAATAAGGCCATTCTAGGGGTTTTTGACGAAGGGTGCATGGGAATGTTTAATGCGATCATTCCCGATCATCTTCTCAATAAAACGGGTGTCTACAAGGAACGATTGAGCCAGTCTGCTCTCTATTTCGAGTCGACCCAGGTGCGGCAGGCAGAGGCAGTCGCCGTACGCCGGTGGATGGACCGTAAAGGAATGCAGTTTTGTACCGGTCCGCGCCACAAAGAGCATCTGACCACTGCGCAAATTCTTGGTCAATGCCGCATGTACATTGCTGCCATGCGGATTGCGGATGATTTTGGCTGCCATGCGATTGGTATTCAGTATCAACAGGGGCTAAAGGATCTGATGCCAGCCAGCGATCTCGTCGAAGGGACCCTCAACAATCGCGATCGTCCGCCGGTTAAAAGCCGGGATGGAAAGCGCGTGCTTTATGCAGGCGAACCACTCCCTCATTTCAATGAAGTGGACGAGTGCGCAGGTCTCGATGCTTTGATGACTTACCGCGTGCATTCGGCGCTAGGGCAACCGGTCGAGAATACGTTACACGATCTTCGTTGGGGCGATTGGGATCAAAGCGGGACTGTGGAAGACTATGTCTGGGTCTTTGAAATAAGTGGGAGCGTGCCTCCTGCACATTTGATCGGTGGGTGGAAGGGGGCAAGTAGCGAACGACAACCGGCTATCTTCTTTCCCAGTGGCGGCGGTACGATTAAAGGGATTTCCAAGCCCGGTGAAATTATATGGTCACGTATTTTTGTCGAAGACGATCGCTTGAAGATGGATCTCGGTCGCGCGAAAGTCGTCAAGCTACCGCTTAAGGAGACAGAGCGACGGTGGCAAGCGACCACGTCGCAGTGGCCGATTATGCACGCGGTTACTTACGGAGTGACGCGTGACCAGATGATGGCCAGGCACAAAAGCAACCATATTCAAGTGGCCTACGGCCGGACAGCGGCTGACGCCGATCAGGCAATGTATGCCAAGGCCAGCATGGCCAAAGTATTAGGACTCGAGGTGGCTCTCTGCGGAACACGAAAAAGCGGCCGACCCTGGTAAGGCGATTAGGCTCTCAGGAAAAATAATCAACAGATGTACAGCCAGCACTTTACATGGGTTACAGCTCTGGTCTTGGTAGTCGACCTAGCTATCCGAGGAGGGCTTTCCATTCGTGTGATCATGCGTCGACGACCGGTAGGGGTGACGATGGCATGGCTGACAGTGGTACTCGTGTTTCCCTTCCTCGGTGCGATTCTCTATCTACTTTTCGGCGAATTGCGACTTGGCAATCGGCGGGCTGAATGGGCAAATCGGATCCATGGGCCATTTGTCGAGTGGATTAAAGACCAGCATGACCATTACAGTGTCGATTGGTCAGGTCGAGGTTCAGTCAGTGAACCTCTTGCCCGCCTCGCGGAGACGGCAGTTCGAATCCCCGCGGTTCCTGGCAACGATTTGCAACTGATCGACAATTGGAGCGGCACGTTCGACGCGATGATTACCGATATTGATGCGGCAAAGCGTACGGTCCACATGGTCTTTTATATTTGGATTAATGGTGGCCGCACGGATGAAGTTGTCCAGGCTCTGATCCGCGCACAAAAGCGGGGCGCGACGTGTCGCATACTGGTCGATGCAGTGGGAAGTAAAAAATTTCTTAAAAGCAATCAGGTCAAGCGGTTGCGTGAAGCGGGAGTCATGCTGCACGCTTCATTGCCGGCGGGGATCTTGCGGATGCTTTTCGTGCGCTTTGACCTACGGATGCACCGTAAGATTGTCGTTATCGACGGCAAAGTGGGTTACACCGGAAGCCTGAACATGATCGATCCGCGCTATTTTAAGCAGGATGCCGGGGTCGGACAGTGGGTGGATGCGATGGTCCGCGTGCGGGGACCGGTGGTAGAGGGCCTCGCAATCACCTTTCTCGAAGATTGGGAGTTGGATTCTTCGGAAGGCGTAGAAGTCCTGCAGGAGCAAGGCGATGTCCATCACATTGAGCCGTGCGGAGACTGGATTGCGCAGGTGATTCCCTCGGGACCTGCGATCCGTAGCAATGCGATCCAAGATATTTTATTAATGGCCATCTATGCCGCGAGGGAGGAGTTAATTCTAACCACTCCCTACTTCGTTCCTGATGAGTTGCTCTTAACCGCACTCATTTCGGCGGCTCGGCGAGGAGTGGAGGTAACGCTCATCGTGCCATCCAGGGTCGATAACGTATTGGTGCGGTTTGCGAGCCAAGCTTTCAAAGGTGATTTGGCAGATGCAGGAATCCGAGTGATGCAATTTGAGGAAGGCTTACTGCATACAAAGTCGATTACGATCGATGGCAAAGTCAGTCTTTTTGGCTCGCTCAATCTCGATCCACGGAGTCTCCATCTCAATTTTGAAATCACGCTTGCTGTCTACGATGAGATATTTACTGAAAAACTCCGAACGCTGCAGCAATCCTATATACGACAGTCGCATTTGATGAATCGTAAAAGTTGGGAATCACGTTCAAAGCTTGTGCGATTTACAGAGAATTCCGCGAGGCTCTTAGGGCCCTTGCTCTAAGAACCGGATAGCTCGAACTCTATTCATTGAGTTGTTCGACAAGGGCAACGCGGACGTCCATGACATTCGTATGCGTCGGTCCTGTGCGAAGTAGTCCGCCGAGAGACTCAAAAAATCGATAGGCATCATGTCGGGCAAGAAATTCCCGAGGATTTATCTTTTCTCGTTGTGCGTGTTCGACCAATGTGCGGTCGGCAACCGCACCTGCTGCATCGGTCGGCCCGTCTTCACCATCGGTGCCTCCCGAGAGAATAGTAATTCCTTGCATCCCCTCCGAAAACAGTTCTGCAAGCGCCGCCAAGACGAATTGCTGGTTACGACCCCCTTTACCAGGTTGCGGACTAAGATCGACAACCGGTTCACCTCCACTGAGAATGCAGAGTCGCTTGCTGGAGCCCTTGTTTTCTTGTTGGAGAGTGCGGCACCGAACCGCAAATGTGCGGCCTTCCTCCGAGGCTTCCCCTTGGTTATCGCTACCGAGGGAAAGAATTTTGTAACCGAGTTGTGTCGCCTGATTGGCAGCCGCCCTGAGCGCCACGGCGTTGTTGCCAATAATTTGGTTGATCACTGTGATTGGGACATCGTCTTGCTGCGCAACGACCGTGCTTTGTTGCGTGAGAAAGTCTATCACTCGGTTCGGCACACGGTGTGGGTCAATACGATGGAGTATATGTAAAGCCTCCTCGGCCATGTTATTCGTCGCGGCTTTGCTGTGCGTCAAGACAGTCGGCCCCGATGCAATCATGGAAGGCGGATCACCTACTACATCCGAAATGATCAGGCTCCACAGTGTCCCACCGCGACATGCTCGTGCCAGTCCGCCTCCTTTAATTCGAGATAGGCAGGTTCGCACGGTATTGAGTTCATTGATCGTTGCTCCATGATTCATCAGGAGACGGGTTACCTCGAGGAGGTCCTCCAAGGTAATCGGTGAACGTGGCGCGGGGAGCAGCGCACTCCCTCCACCCGTAAGCAACGCGAGACAAAGATCATCCTCTTGGAGATCGCCCACAAGGTCAAGAATTTTCTCACTGCCGACGACCCCGGCGGGTGTCGGTTCATTGACCCCGGCAGGACGTGCGGCGTGTAAATGGATCTTTTGTGTTTTTCCCAAACAGTCTGCTGGCACGTTGACCCATCCGGAAACTTTTTCAGCCACGATCTGTGGACCCAATATCTGTTCCACGGCGGCAGCCATCTGCGCTGCGCCCTTTCCTCCACCAACGACCACGATTTTTCCACAGTGGCCAATATCGATCGCGGCATCGCCGAGGGTGAGTCGGTTTCCCTCGCATTGAAGAGCGTCTGCGACGAGTCGATCTGCCCGCACCGCATCGACGCCGGATTGCCAGATATGGAAGGCGTGCGATGATGAAGTATTTTTAAATTCCAAATTTTTTTTTCGTCAAACCAACCAGGCGACCTGATAAGCATCCAACTGATAAGTCGTTCCAGTTGTTCGCTTCGTCGACAAAAGGTCAAGGCGTTCGCCGATTTCCGAAGGAAGTGGAATAACAACATCTTGATTGCTGAAGTTTGCCAGGACAGCCACACGCTGCGTTGTATCAGGACTCGTCCGCTCGAAACCGAGGACGCGGTGGTCGGTGATAGGGAGCATTGTCTGGATGCCTTCGGGGTGGAATGCTTTTTGAAGACGACGTATACCGAGCAACCGTTGGTATCCTTCAAATACGGCCCGCTGCTTGGAGTCTTCAACAGAGAGTCGTTCCCGCAGTTCGAGAGATGAAAATTTTTGGCGGTTGATCGAACGATTGTGGCCGGTGCGCCCGACCCCCTCTTGATCATTTTCTGTTCCTACGAGGCTGTGAAAATAAACTCCCGGAATGCCGCGCAGCGCAAGCATGATTGCCTGAGATGCGAGAAACTTTCGTACATGCAGTTCGGCCGAATTTTCTTCTGTATCCTGGAGGGCTGAAAAATAGGTGATATTTAATTCATACGGACTTTGGCTGCCATCGGGTTTTTCTCGCCAGCTTACTTTTCCGCCGAGTTCAAGCACGCGGTTTGCCAGGGCATCGATTCGTGCAGGTGGCATAATGCCCTCGAGTGGTCTCACGCCGATCCCATCATGGGAGGCAGTGAAATTAAAAAAAGTCATTCCGCAATCCGGGTATTCAAGATCAGCTAGCCATGTTTGTAGAAGGGAAGCGTCTTTTCTGAAGTAGGCATCAAGCAAAAGTGGAGCAAGGCTAAACTGGTAGACGGCCCTGGCTTCGTCTCCTTGGCCAAAGTAGCTGATATTTTCTTGATGGGGTACGTTTGTCTCGGTGAGCAGAATCGTTTCCGGTGCAACCTCATCGATAAGATCGCGCATCAATTTGACGACTTGGTGTGTTTGCGGAAGATGCATACAGGGCGTACCAAGCTGTTTCCAAAGAAAACCGATGGCATCAAGACGGATAATTTTGGCACCGTGTGCAATATAAAGCAGGAGAATATCGAGCATTTCTAAGAGCAATTCAGGCGCAGCGAAATTGAGATCCATCTGGTCGCTGCTAAAAGTGCTCCAGACGTGACGCTCTCCCCGAGAAGTCTGAACAGGAGTCAGTAGTGGGGTCGTTCGTGGCCGTGTAACCATCGAGAGATCCACTTCCGGATCGACTTCAATAAAAAACTGCTCGAAAGGGATTTCGCTATTGAGGTAGCCAGCAAACCAACCGCTTTCTCGAGAACAGTGATTGAGAACAAAGTCGATTGCAAGGTCAAACTTTTTCCCCAGATGTTTTACGTCCTGCCAGTCTCCCAAGTCCGTGCGGATCTCTCGATAATCGATGATGGAAAAACCATCGTCGGATGAATAGGGAAAAATTGGTAGCAAGTGGACCGTGTCGATGGACTGATCGAGTTGGTATTCGACAAGAAAGTTTCGCAGGGTGCGGAGTGCAGGAATCTTTGCATCTTGGATTTGATCCCCGTATGTGATCAATACAACTGTCGATTCATCCCAAAGGTGACCCTGATTACGAGCCGAGCGGTTCTTCGAGATTGCCAATTGATATTTAGCAATCAGTTGTTCGATCCGCAGAAGCATATCTGCTGAGGCTAGATCGCCATAGAGTGTCTGAAGGCGCTTTACTAATTTTTCGCCAACCGCTGCAGAATCAGACGTCATGCCGTCCTTTCTCGGGATGCGATCGGCACCCTAAGTTGTGCTAACCGATACTTCGTTGCAGAGGGTCAGCCAGAGCCTGCAGAGACTCGAGTAACCGGTCGAATTCTTGAAAGTCCAGAGTTTGTGCGCCATCACTCATTGCCGTCGAAGGATCAGGATGGACTTCCACCATCAAGCCATCTGCTCCGGCGGCCAATCCAGCACGGGCCATCGCTGGCACATAGTTTCTTCGCCCGGTTCCGTGACTCGGGTCGATTAAGATCGGCAAATGGGAATTTTCTTTTACGGGTGGCACGACAGATAAATCGAGTGTATTCCGCGTGTGATCCGTAAATGTCCTTACGCCTCGTTCGCAAAGTACAACATTTTTATTTCCCCCAGCCAGCAAGTATTCGGCCGCCATCAGCCATTCGTCGAGCGTTGCCGACATGCCTCGTTTAAGTAGTACGGGCCGGTTACAACCGGCCACCTTTTTGAGAAGTGAAAAGTTTTGCATGTTGCGGGTGCCAATTTGAACCATATCAGCAGTTTCTGCAACGATATCCACTTGCTCGGTATCCATCACCTCGGTGACGATACCAATCCCCGTTTTTTCGCGCGTGCGCCGGAGAATTTCCAGGCCTTCGTGTTCCATGCCTTGAAAGCTGTA
>CAUZBD010000081.1:0-8045 GCA_963577795.1 Planctomycetota bacterium
TTTCGGTGGATGGGCTGCCAGTTTATTGCTGGATTTCGCGAAGCGAATCTGGGCATCCCTCCAAAGAAAGCAACGGAAGGGGGTAAAGCCGAAGACGGGAAAACGGCTATCTCGCCCGTCACCACGAAGGCTGACGGGCAAAAGCAGGGTCACGGAGTGACGGAAAAAATCGAAACCTCTGCTTCCGCCTCTTCCTCGGCCAACGGACACCACAGCAAGACGTCTGGAATCTCCGACGGTAAATTCAAGACAATCGAGTCGGGCTCGAGCGAGGCAGTTATGAGTAAGCAGTTTTTAAGTTTTGATCTGGATGCACCGAGTTGTGACAATTGTGGATCTATTACTGTTCGTAATGGCAATTGCCACATGTGCCATAACTGTGGAAATAGTTTGGGCTGCTCATAATCCGTTTAAATATCTACTACGCGAAAAGGGGCGTTCACTGAAATGGACGCCCTTTTTATATCCACCTCTCTGCTAATGGTGGGTGACCCGGCACAGCCGGGCGTTGCGACCACGACGTGTTAGCGGCCTGAAAATGAACTGCGTCCCCTTTCTCTACTTTAAATCGCCGGAAGGCGGCCCGGCGCGACCGTCCGAGTCTGCAAAGTACGCGTATTTCCTTGTTCTGTCGTAGAGTATCTGAAAATCTCGGGAGAGTTGGCCCGGTTTCTTGAACGTCTGGTACTTGTAGACGTAACAAAGCTTCGACCGTTCAATATATTCTTCCGAACCATCGTTGTGCATAACAAGGATAAATGGCCCAAGTTCAGCCGGTCCCAATTCTCTGGGTTTCCACCCCATCGTGTATGTCCAATCAAGGTACTCCTGTTCACCGATGTCAAAACTGCCGTTGATGCCGCTCCAGTAGGGCCGACACCAATACTCTATGTTCTTTGCAAGTCGGGGGAAGTAGTCGATCCGCTCTCCTATACCTGCGTGGTTGCCAGTTGGTTGTAATCTGCCGCAAACCCTCACACTTCGGCATTGTGCGCCGAAATCTGTTGTGATATTGCCGCCGCCAATACAGCGAGGCCGCATACGGCCAGCGCCGAAATGACCGTCGTTGTTATTAGGAAACTGCGCATATTCTCAGGTATTCCTTTAGATTCACGATTCTTACCTGATCTGCTAACCGGTATTTAGCGGACAACCAAGCAACTTATCAAAAAGCATCCGCGTTCGTTTACGGGCTTCTTTAAACGCTTGGCCTAATTCTTGTGCATTGGCAAACGATAACATTATCGCCAACTTCGTAAGCTGATCGCCCTCTGGAAGCAACCTGGGTGAAGTTCGCTCCATCCACTGCAGACGTGATTCGATCGAGCAAAACAGTCGAAGGCTTTGTGTGAGTCGTCGATAGTCGTCATCTTCGAGTAGACCTCCTTCACGCAAAGCCAATAATGCGGCCATTGTATTCGGTTGGCGCAGTGTTGACTGCGAGAAACCATGGCGGAGTTGTAGCACTTGCACAATGAATTCAATGTCGGCGACTCCACCGCTCCCATGGTAGAAGTCTTCGGGCGAGGCTGTATTTTGAAGGTATTCCCTCATTTCAAACAACTTTTCCGTATCTACGGACTGCCAATGTTGTTCAAAAGCAATGCGATGAATAATTTCCATAACCTGGTTGTGGATCAACTCATTTCCGAGCACGACCCGGGTACGACAAAGTACCATGCGTGCTCGCAGCGACACGTTTTCACCCTTAAAATAATCCTGCAATCCTGTCAGTGATTTTGTCAGCGGACCACCTTGGGCAGCAAATTGGATAGGTGTCCCGATTCCGTAAAGGCGACCGTAAGGACCTCGCTCCCCAGCGCGTTTGAGAATACGTTGGCTGAGTTCGCTAAAAAAATGTTGGTTTGATGTGACCTGTTCTTTTTTTCGCTCACTCCGCCGATGCTGTGTCCCACCATCGGCCTCATAAAGGAACATGATGTCAAGATTATTTTTATAGGACAACTCGCGGCCCGCAAATTTTCCTAATGCTAAAACGATAAATTCAGCGATATGTCCCGCTCGGGGTCCGACTGCAACGACAGGTTCTCCAAGTCGCATTACCAATTCCGAATACTCGACACGTGCCCACTCGCGGATGCACGTCTCCGCAATATCTGAAAGTGCGCCATTGGTAGCTTCGATCCCTTCTTTGCCGACAATATCTCGAACGCCTACGCGAAGCGTCTGCGCGTTATTAAAACTATGTACAATGGGATCGATATCTTCTGCTCCTTTACAAAGTTCCGCGAGTGTACTTTCCTGTTGCTGAAATTCGGGAAGATTTTCTAACATCAATCCGTCCATTAGCTCATCGATCATCCCAGGGTTTCTAATCAAAATATTTGATAGGTAGGGACTGTTTGCGCACAAGTTGATGTAAAGCGTTAATGAAGGTCGATTAAAACTAAACAACTCCCAAAGCACTCCTTTGCCGCCCAGAGAGGCACTTGTACGGCAAAGATTGACGAGCGTGGTGTCCGGATCAGGAAATCGACTCAGTTCCGTGAGTAGATCGCCCGCGATCGTGGCCAAAAAATAGCGGCAGCGTCGTGTCGATAAAAAAGGAACATCCTCACGGGTTAGTCGCGTTAAATTACGATAGGCAAGGGCTGTATCTTTAAAACCATATTGGCTAAGTACATGATCAATTCTTTTTTGGGTGGGGTCCGGATCTAAAATTAAATCAACCTCTGGAGCTGGATCGCAATCGTCGGCAAAAGCATCATGAAGAAGATGGTTGAGGACCCGACGATTTTCAGCGGTTATTTTTTTATAAATCTCTTTAAAATGCTGCTTCGGCTTCGTCGTACTTTCTTCAGGGTACCCCATTTGTGCGGCCAAGCTGCTCCGCTCTTTCCCACCGCGAGGGAGGCGGTGTGTTTGCATTCCAAAGGCAAGTTGTAAACGGTGCTCGAGGTTTCGCAAAAATCGATAATTTTCGGAGAGAAGTGACTTTTCCTGATTATTCAGAAAACCCTCGACGGCCAAACTTTCGATTGCACGCAGCGTATTGGGGGCCCGAACTGCAGGGAGGTCGCCGCCGTTGAGTAGTTGTAGAAACTGGATAACAAATTCAATATCCCGAATGCCCCCGTGGCCCGTTTTTACATCAAAGGAGTCCTCTCCCGCCGTACGAGTCAATTGCTCAATCCGCCGTTTAAGTGCCTTGATCTCGGTGATTTCAGCCACACTGAGATAACGGCGATAAATCCACGACGTCATCTGATCTAAGAATTTTTCACCCCATTGAATAGCACCGGCGACAGCGCGGGCTTTGACCAAAACTTGTCGTTCCCAGGTGCGACCAGCCAGATCGTAATGACGACTCGCTGCATCCGCTGTGATTGTCAGAGGTGCATCAAAACCACCTGGACGTAATTGATAGTCAATCTGATAAATCGCTTGCGAACCTGCCTGCGCTCCCAACATTTTTGCTAGATCTGTCGCGACTGCATCAAAGAATACGTTATTTGGTTGTGACCGTTTCCCATCTGTTTTACCATCCTCGTCGTAGATACAGAGTAACTGTATGTCATTGGAGTAACTCATTTCACCGCCACCGAGTTTGCCCATCGCGATGGCCACAAAACATGATTTTTCTCCGTCGGATCTTCTCGGGATCCCCCAGCGATTCTCGTACAGACGCAGTAAATACTCGATCGTTGCTGCAACAATGGATTCGCAGAGATTGGTAATTTGCTGGGTGACAATTTCCAAACGAGGTTGAAAAATCAATTCGGCATAGGCAATTCTGGCAAGCTGCTGATTTTTCCACCGCTGAAGCTTCGCAATAATCTTTGTAGCGTCTTTTTGAAATGGCTCGATGGAATCGAGGATCTCATTTGCGAAACCGGGACAATCGCTGGTGTGATTTTCCACATGTAGAAGCAGTTGAAGAATTTCCGGGTCTTGAAGCAACTGATTACGCAGTTGTTCACTGAGTGAAAAAACTGTGATGAGATTTATTAAGACTTCACCAGCCGACTTTAGGTTTTCCCGTAGCGATTCGGTTTGGGAAAGAATTTGCAGGAATTGGGCGTAATCGGCTAAAACACGATCAGGGTCATGTGCGAGGGGCAGGCAGGCGGTAAGGCGATCAACTAATTTCTGTGAAACTTCTGGGGGAATCTCTGTGGCGGCGAGGATCAGAAGATTGTTGTTGGCCTGTTCCGGATTGCGCAGACCCCAGGTATTCAACAGATGGCTGGATATTTCTGGAAACATATCCTCAGGTCGCAGATTCAGGAGACAAGGAATAGACTTCTGGGCCAACGTGCTGTGTACGGACTTCTCCAAAAAGCGTAAATGCGCTGGCATCGTAAATAGTGATGGGAAGCAACTGCCCCATCTGCCTAAGATTGCCATCAAAGACAACAATGTCGTCCGTCATTGTTCTACCTGTAAGTTGTAAACGGTCACCATTTTGTTCTTGCTTGCGGGCCGTTTTACTTGGTCCCTCTACAAGAACTTCGTACTCACAACCAATTTTTTGTTGATTCGTCTCTTCGCTGATGGCATTCTGAATCGCAAGCAGTTTGTTATTTCGATCTTTTTTTACTTGGTCCGGAATATCATCTGGGTAATTATCGGCTCCTTTTGTGCCTGGTCGCTCACTATATTTAAAAATAAAACTGTTTTTAAATTGCGACTCTTGGACCAACGCACAGGTTAAATCAAAATCTTCTTCTGTTTCGCCACAAAACCCCACAATAAAATCGCTGGTCACAGCGACGGACTGTATTTCTTCACGAATCTGCGCGAGCATTTCCCGATAGTGTTCTACTGTGTAGCCGCGTTTCATGCGCTCAAGCATACGATTGGAACCACTTTGGGCAGGAACATGCAAATAATGTGCGCACTTGGGCAAACCGCTAACCGCCTGTAGCAGATCGCGGGTCATATCTCGTGGATAATTGGTCACAAACTTTAGCCGTTCAATTCCTTCAATCGCACTCAACTGATAAAGAAGATCACTTAAGCGAGTGGTTTTTCCTGATTCTTTGTACTGATAGCTATTCACCGTCTGACCAAGCAAAATAATTTCTTTACAGCCCTCATCTGCTAATTGCTGGGCTTCAGCAAAAATTTTCCGGGGGTGTCTGCCTTGCTCCGGACCTCGCACTTTGGGCACGATACAGTAGGTACAAAACTTGTCGCAGCCGATCTGGATCCTCACAAAAGCTTGATACCGAGAGGGCCGCATTTCAGGCATCCTCAGCGGATCATAGCTTTCAAAACTCTGTTCAACAGTCTCTCGCGATCCACCTTTTCGGTCGAGGCTGACTTCCATCTGCGGAAGGCCGCTCTCGGCTATCCGCTCAATCAAATCGGGTATTTGGTGAAGCTGACCTGGGCCGACAACTAGATCGACGTACGGTGCGCGTTGAAAAACTTGGCTCTGGTGGTTTTGAGCCATGCAGCCGATGACCCCAATAATCTTTTCTGGGTGTTGGCGCTTGATATGTTTGAGTCGCCCCAACGCGCTGTAAATTTTTTCTTCTGCGTGTTCGCGAACACTACAGGTGTTAAATAAAATCACGTCGGCGCGGCTTGGCTTGTCTACTAACGCATATTCCTTCTTGCGCAGGCTAGCCACCACCAATTCGCTATCCAGAAGGTTCATCTGGCAGCCAACCGTCTCAATGTAAAGTTGCTTCGTCAAGAGAAAATCCTTTGGGTGATGAGGTCCACTTCATCCTACCATGATTACTCGGAGATTGACGAGGGGAAGCGATGGCGGGGAAACTGCAGATCACAGAGAAACAAGTGGCGGGATCAAGTGGAGTGCGTCGTTCTCGGCTTCTGAGGGAACACGCTAAACCCTTGAAATTTTGCTCGGCTAGCGATCCGATGATGGTTCAGACAGCGGGCCAAAGTAATCCCCTACCTTGACTCGATAGCCCCGGAGAAATGCATCCGCCGAAAGAACCTTTTTACCGGCCGGTTGCAATTGCAGGATCCGCAAAACACCCTCACCAGTCTGAATGAAGAGGCAATCGCGCTCCGCGACAAGCACGGTACCCGGCGGCTTTGCAGGGGCCGAAAGAGGCAACTGGCTAAACATCGTTGCTGAAAACACTGCAGTACTTTCAATAATAAGCCGTAAAGGACGGCCTTCCCCTGTGAGGTGATGCGTAAAGCTTTTAGGCCATGGAACCATCGCACGAATCTGGTTATAGATCGCCTGGGCCGAACGCGTCCAATCAATGTGACCATCTATTTTTTGTAACTTGGGGGCCCGCGTCATTTCCTCGACCTCTTGTACAGAGGGTTGCAGCACGCCCCGTGCTAATTGATCAATCGTTTCGACAATCAAGCGACTTCCCAGGTCAGCCAACCGCGCTTCGAGTTCCACCGTTGTTTCTGCTGGTTCAATGCGGGTCGTCTGCTGCGCGACAATCGGACCGGCATCGACGCCGGCATTCATCTGAATCACGGTATTGCCCGTGGTCTGTTCGCCGTGATAGATGGCCCAATGAATCGGTGCTGCGCCGCGGTATTTCGGGAGCAGGGAGGCGTGCAAATTTAAGCCTCCCTTTGGAGCCAGCGCCAAAGTTTGCGGGCTCAAGATTTGTCCATAATCGCAAACGATGAACAGATCTGGTTGAAGGTCGCGGAGAGTCGTATGGGATGATTCAGTATTGATATCGTCTGGAGCATAGACTGCGGTGCCCTCATGATCGGCCCGCCCGCGCATGGGTGAGGGCGGTACACTCCCCCGCTTGTTCCTTTGCCGTTCCGGTCGGGTAAAGACGGCAACCACATCGTGGAAGGACGCATACAATTCCGCAAGCAGGGGGACTGCATACGTACCGGTTCCCAGCATCACAATTCGCATTCGTTTTCCATCTAACAGGACGGCTTCCAACCCACATCTTTTAGAAACAGTAAGTCGACTCGATTTCAGTCAGCCGATCCAAAATAATTTGGTCGGTTGGAATTTTATTTTCGGCGCGACGGTGATCGTATTTTTGCTGAAACCGATCTAAATCGCCCTGCACTTGTATTTGGGCCGTTTCCACTAAACGATCGATAAACAAAATCCCATCCAAGTGGTCCGTTTCATGTTGAATCGCGCGGGCCAATAACCCTCGAAAATCATCCTCTACTTTTTCGCCCACAAGATTCAGAGCAGTCACATGGATCGATGAAGGTCGCCGCACCGGGGCATACAACCCGGGAAGACTGAGGCACCCCTCTTCATTTTCAACAGGTTCTTTGGGGCGAGAAATCACCGGATTGATAAACACCACTTCACCGCCTTCCTCACGCTCCTCACTCACATTCAACACGAATAAACGATACGGTAAATCGACCTGATTGGCCGCAAGTCCAACGCCTTCCGCCTCATACATCAGGCGAAACATTTCGGCCACGGTTTTCCGCAAAGAAGCATCAATGCGCTTGAGTGGCTTGCTTTGATGTCGCAGTGTGGGGTGGGGATATTCAACAATTTCCACCAGATCATACCTTTCACAGAGAGGCGCAAAGGCCACGTGATAGCGCTTTTTTATCCCAAATAGGGCGTTGGGTGATTCGCTAAATGATTTGCCGTGTTGTGCTGGATGACTTCGGGTAAACTAACCAGAGATGAAGTATATCCCTGAGACTTCTTTTTTTCAGGCCCCATGTTCGCTCCCCAAACATTCCCCGTCGATCGGCAAGCGGAGTCAAGCGTTCGACGCATGCTGCCGGCGTGGCTTACTTCGATGGTCTTCCATTGCCTGCTGCTGATCGTGCTGGTTCTGAGTATGCGTTCTATCCCACGAGGAGTTGTAGCGGAACCCGATCGAACAACAGGAATTGTACTCAAGCATATGACCCAGACCGGTGAATATTACGAAGGGGAAGACTTAGATCGCGAAGTGGCCGCAGATTCAGCCGCCGCGACCGAAACCGCGCTGAGTGCGGGGGTGCTACCTGGTGAGGGAGAGGCCCCATTGGAAGCCAGTGCTTTCCTTCCCGATCCTGCCTCTGGCGCCGGTCCGGCAGCAGCGGCCAAACCGGGTGGAGGCCGATTGAGTTTAGCTGGAAATGGCGAA
>CAUZBD010000082.1:0-7846 GCA_963577795.1 Planctomycetota bacterium
TGTCAGTGGCCGGGGGGGGTGGATCGTGCGACACTGCACGACTGGTACCGGTGGCACGTGGGCGGTATTCTGAGAGGCCATGAACCTCACCTACGCTGAAACATCCTCGATCCCCGCCTGGCAACGCGACGCAGCGGATCATCTTTGGATGCCGTATACGCAAATGCAAACGGCACGGCTGCCGCTGCCGGTGGTGGCGACCGAAGATGTGTATCTGGTGCTCTCCGATGGACGGCGTCTGATCGACGGGCTCGCGTCGTGGTGGACCGCCTGCCACGGCTACAACCATCCGCATATCGCTGAGCGCATCTCCGCGCAGTTGGAGGTGATGCCGCACGTGATGCTCGGTGGCATCCATCACGAAGGCGCAGTGACGCTCGCGGGCCGACTTACCGAACTGTTGCCGGGCGATTTGGCGCACGTCTTTTTTTCCGACTCCGGTTCAGTGGCCGTGGAAGTGGCGATGAAGATGGCGGTGCAGATGTGGCGCAATCGCGGAGAGGAGGGACGCAACCGGTTTGTCACCTTTCAGTATGCCTACCATGGCGATACGACCGGGGCGATGTCGCTCTCAGATCCGGAGCGGAGCATGCATGCACACTTCAAGGGTTTTTTACCCCAGCAGTATTGCCGACCGATCCCCGAAACAGACGAGGAGCAAGCAGCGTTTGCGGCGTTTCTCGAGGATCGTCGGGAGGAGCTTGCAGCGGTGGTGATCGAGCCGCTGGTGCAGGGGGCAGGGGGGATGCGGTTCCATTCGCCTGCGGCGCTTGCCGCGGTGGCCCGCATCGCGCGGGAGCAGGGCCTGCTGCTTGTGGCCGATGAGATTGCCACTGGTTTCGGCCGAACCGGATCGATGTTCGCCTGCGAGCAGGCGGAGGTGGTTCCCGATATTCTGTGTCTCGGCAAGGCGCTGACCGGGGGTACGCTCGGGCTGGCGGCCACGGTCGCCACAGGCGAAGTGTTTGAGTCATTCTCCAGTCATGAGAGTGAAAAAGCGCTGATGCACGGCCCGACCTACGGGGCCAATCCGCTCGCGTGTGCTGCCGCGCACGCTTCGCTCGATCTCTTTGCACAGCATCCGCGGCTGACGCAGGCGCAGGCGATCGAAAAGTCGCTTACTAAGCTGCTCGAACCCTGCCGGTCGCTACCGGGCGTGGTCGATGTGCGGACCTGTGGTGCGATCGGGGTCGTGCAGGTCGAGCGATTGCACTCTCAAGACAAACTGTGCGAGCGATTTGTGGAAGCAGGAATCTGGCTGCGTCCGTTTCACGATATATTTTACCTGACACCGCCGCTTTCTATTACACCCGAGCAGCTCCAAAAGCTCGCTGCGGCGACCGTCGAGGTCATTGCCGATTGGAGTCGCTCCTAAGCGGGAGTATAACATTTGATGAACATGCCCTGGACTTTTGCTTCTGCCGGAGAGATTATTTTTGGAACTGGCGCTCTTGCGCAGCTCGGTCCGCTTTGCAGCGGGCGGAACTGGAACCGGGCCCTGGTGGTGAGTGATGCGAATCTGGCCGCTGCCGGAATGGTAGACCGTGCAAGCGAGGTTTTGCAGGCATCGAGCGTCGAGGCCTGCGCGTTCACTGAGACCGGGGCCGAGCCAAGTGTCGACATGGCGGCGTCGGCGATTGCCACCGGCACAGCGTTTGCGCCGGATGTAGTGATCGGCTTGGGGGGTGGCAGCAACATGGACCTGGCCAAGGTCGTGGCGACGGTACTCGCCTGCGGCGGAGAGGCGAGCGATTATTTTGGTTTCGATCGTGTGCCCGGTCCCACGCTGCCGCTGGTCTGCATTCCCACCACCGCCGGAACGGGGAGCGAGGTCTCGCACTCGGCCGTGCTTACGGACGTAGTGGCGGAGATGAAGGTTAGCATGCAGAGCCCCTTTCTGCGGCCCGCTGTGGCACTGGTCGATCCGGCGCTGGCGGTGAGTTGTCCGCGGCAGGTGACGGCCGATTGCGGCATCGATGCGTTGGTGCATGCGATCGAGGCGGTTACGGCGATTGATGCCCACGCGATGCCAGCGGGTAACGCCTACAGCGGTCGCACGCCACTGACCGATGCGCTCTCCGAGCAGGCAATCTCGTTGGTCGGTAAGTTTTTGGTGCGTGCGGTGGAGGTTCCCGATGATATGGAGGCTCGCGAGGGGATGGCCACCGCGGCGCTGCTGGCGGGCATGGCCTTTTCCAATGCCGGGGTGGCGTTGGCCCATGCGCTCGAATATCCACTCGGTGGGGCGTTGCACTGTTCGCACGGTGGGGGCAACGGCCTGCTGCTACCGTATGTGATGCGTTTCAATCTGCAGGTGCGCCAAGAAACGTTTGCCCGCATTGCGCAGCTTTTGGGAGAGGAGACGGCAGATCTTGCGCCCGAGGACGCTGCAGAGCGGGCGATTGTGGCGGTGGAAACGCTTGGCGGGCGGATCGGTATTCCCAGTTCGATCCGAAAGCTTGGCGGCCGCAAGGATCAGCTTGCCGGGTTCGCTGAAAAAGCGTTTTCGGTGAAGCGGTTGATACAGGTAAGTCCGCGACCGGTCACCCTTGCGGACCTCAAATCAATTTTGCAAAGCGCGTTTTAGGGGGCGACGGTAGCTGCTGGAGGCAATCCCCTAGTCTTTCCTTTTGCTGCTGGGCGTAGATAATTGGGGAGTCCGTTAATTATTCCAAAAGGGGGTTTGCAGTGTTTTTTACACGTCTGTTCACGTCTGCAATTTGCTTTGTTTTGCTTTTCTGCCTTTTTTATCTTGGCGGTTCCATGCTGATTGGCATGGTTGTCGGGCTGGATGTGGCAATGAAAAACGACCAATCGCACGTTGGTCCGCCTGATGACGCTAAGCTCAAAGCGGAGGCCAAGCAGGAGGCCCTAGCGGAAGTGAAGGGCCACCTCCGTATGATCACGCTCACTGCAGTGGTGTTGTCCGGGTTGTGCTCTCTGGGGCTTGCCTTTGGCCGTGTGTTGCCGTGGTGTCGGCAGAAACCGCCTGCGGTGGCAGAATCTGGTTCAACTTAAGACAGACTGCGTGCGGCATGCAATGGTTCTCCTTTGTCGAAATAGGGGTTCACTTTGCCCCATCGAATCCTTACTTTCGCCGTTGACCGGATGATGCGTGATCGAAGGGAAGCGGCTGCCGCGGGGAATAAAACATGGATGCACTCAACACCCTCCAGATGGTGACCGTGGTGCTGCTCTACGGCACATCGCTGGGGTCTTTCCTCGTGCTGGCAGGATTGTGGTGCTTTGGGCGATTGCCCCATTGGATCGCGGCCTATTATTCCGGTGCCGTACTTCTCTGCGGTTTTGGTTGGGAGTTCTGGTTTGCTTACGGATGGGGCGGTGGTGCCTCAATCGCGGAGCGACGCACCGCGCAGATGAATGAGCTGATTCCACCCTGGTTCAACGGGGTGGGCAATGCGATGGGCGATGCCTTTGGGATTGCCGTGGTCGGCTTGGTACTGGTGTGGCTCCTTTGTGGAGCCGCTGCTTTTGACCGCTGGAAGTGGAGCGCGCTGACTGTGCTGTTGGTTTGGTTCGTCGGCGAGAACATTCTGATCGAGCTCACGGTCTATCAGGCGCAGCTTACCAGCGGAGCGGTGCTTTCCTGGGCGCCGTTTTCCCCGTTTGGCAATGCGTGGAACCCACAGTTGCTCGATATTTTCGGAAGAACGGTTCATTTGCAAACGCAACTGCCGTGGGTAGTGATGACTCCCATCCTGTACGCTTTGGCCATCGTTTGCAAAAGGCGTTGGCCTCCTGCTGCTGGCTGTTTGAACACTTAAGGTTCCCTTCCCAGTCTTTTCTTCAGCTGCGCTGCACGGACAATAAGTGCGTTGGCCACTTATTTCAGAGGCTGTACAGTATGAGTGATCCAGTCAAAGGTTCGTTGGTCATTGGTGTCTGTTTAATTCTTGGCTTGTGGGGTGCCGGTTGGAATGTTGGGGAGCGTTACAAACTAAATTCGAAAAATGAAATGAGTGTCTTCGATGCCAAAACTGGAACCGTCTATTTCGCTGATTCTATCTGGCGTCTTGACGACAAAGGCCTTGAGAGTGAAGAGACGAAGCCGGTGAAGATAAATAGGGTCTAGGCTCCCGGTCGCGTTTAGCCGCGCAGGCGGCGACGGTAGGGCGTTTGAGGATTTCCTTGCGGACTGACTCTGCGAGGCTGGGCCATGCACTGATCAGACTCGGAAGGCCCGGGTCGATTGCACCGGAATCTACACAGCGTGTGTCGTATTTTGCGTCGCGCAACAGTGTGTTAATAGATTTCTTCGGGAATTGTTGCATTTGTTTGTGTTTCTCATCGCCCACTGACAGGTTACCCGCCTATTCAAACATGAGATTGCATTCGAAGCGTGAAAGAAAAGAACGAGGAAGGATAATCCCATGTCGAAGACCGCGTCCACTCGTTGCGAGCCTGCTTAAATCGTCATCGTGTTCACGGTGCCATCGTGCGATTTCGACCAGAACGAATAAATCCTGGACAAGAGTCGTTGTGGATTGGTTATACTTTTGACGATTGTATTTAAATTTAGAGTATCGCAGTCTCGAAAGGAATATTTAGAATGTCGCAGCCCCAGTCAGCCGATACGCAATTACACTCGCCGAACCCCATGGCAGAGGTATGGAAATTCTTTACCTATTGGATCGTTACCACCTTCGTCATCATCTTCCGCATCGTGCCCGTTCTGATCGCACTGCTGTTTGTCGCTGCAATCCTTACGGTCCCGATTCGGTTTGCGGCAAACCATTGGATTGTAAATGAATATCGTCTCTTCCCGGTCTTTTTAGGTGGCCTCATGTTTTGGGGTGGCGTCCTAATACATTGGCTCTTTAAGAAAAGCGATTGTCCTTCGGGTTAGAATTCGACGATTCCCCGTCCCCGAACCGGCCGCGATTCTTTTGGCGCTCATTAATCTGGCGCTGTTGCCACAAAGAAGGGGACAAAGAGGCGATTAGCGTGGCTTTGCCGTGACGATGCATGCCGGATGCGCAATCGGATAGGGCGCGGCCGCTTTGCTCAGCGTGCCGGTCGCCACGTCGATGCGAAACAGGGCGATGGTTCCCCCCGACATGTTGGCCACCAGCAGCATCTGCCCGTCGGGCGTGATTGCTAAATTCTGTGGGCTCATGCCACCGCTCGGTGTGATCGCAATCCGCTCCAGCACGCCACGTTCGCCAATCCGGTAGGCGGCAATGCTATCGTGACCGCGATTGGTGCCGTAGAGGAAGCGGCCATCGGGAGTGATCGCCAGATCGGCACACCCGTTCTTGCCGGAAAAAGCATGCGGCAACGTCGAGATGGTCTCGCGGCGCAAGAGTGCCGCGGAATCGGCGTCAAAATCGTAGCGCGTGATCGAACCGGTGAGTTCATTGATCCCGTACATCCACTCCCCTCCGGGATGAAACCGTACGTGGCGGGGCCCTGCGCCCGGGAGTGCGGCAACCGACTTTTGGGCGGTCGGCTCGAGCCGACCGGTTTCGCTATCGGCTCGGTAGGAAAAAATGCGGTCGGCACCCAGGTCGGGCACGAACACGCGTTTTTCTGAGGGCCCGAAGAGGGCGGCATGCGCGTGGGGTCCTTCCTGCCGCGCAGCATCGACGCTCGAACCCTGCTGCTGAATGAGCGAACTGCGGGGGCGGATGGATCCGTCCGCCGTGAGCGGATAGGAGACGACCGTACCGTCCTGATAGTTCGCCAGCACCAGTACCTTGCCATTGGTATCGACAAAACAGGCACTGCTCCCGTGCGCCGGACGGCAGCCCAGCAGGCTCAGGCTTCCCGTCTTATTGATCCGAAAGGCCGAGACAAACTCGCGTCGCCTGCCTTCGCCACTCAGAGTGCCGTGCGTGGCATACAAGGTTTTGCCATCTGGGGCGAGCGCCAAGTAATAGACGTATTGAATGGCGCCGTAGGTGTGCTGCGGCTGCAACGTTCCGCTCGCCTCATCAAGCGTGAGCGTGCTGATCGCCCCCTCCTCCCCTGCGCCGTAGGAAGCGACGAAGAGTAAAGAGTCGTCCGCGCGACTGAGCGCGGTCCCGAAGAAACTCATCACGATCATCAAACAGAGGGTCTTCATGCGCAAACTTACTATAAATAGAAGGAAGTGAACCGGCGCGCTGAATTCACCGTGGCACGAGTTTGCACCGTACAATGGCCGTTGTAAATTCTCTCGTCAACCGGCAGGCGATCGGTCGCAGTTTCTGAATCGGACGCGCCTCGAATTCGGCAAACCGGAAGGGGCTCTCCGCGACTAGCTTTTCGAAGCGCCGAATCGTCATCTGGTTCAGACCGCCTTCGACCTCACGGAAGCACGTGGCACCGTCGGATCGCACTGTCGACCGCCACATGATCAGTGCCCGCTCGGTAAAGATCAGGTGCGCCCAGGGAAAGACTGAAACCAGATGGCCACCGAGCGGATGGTACCAGGTCGGTCCGAAGGCGGTGATCACACTGCCCGTAGGACTGAGCATGTTGTGCATCACGCGCAGAATTTCAGCCGGGTCGTCAAAGTGCTCAAACGAATCGAGCGAAACGATCACATCGGCCGGCTCGGTGGGGGTGGTGGTGAAGATGCAGCGATCTGCCACACCGTGCTTTGCTGCCCTTTCGCGGGCCGCCTGCAAACGCTTTTCCTGGATTTCCACGCCAATGACTTTTTTGGCACCGTGCTCCGCGATCTCGACCGATTCGGCACCGGTTCCACAGCCGAAATCGATGACGACCTTGTCGCGGGTTTCATCCCAGATGTTCTGGCCTAGGAGCGTGGCTATATTACTTTTATTGTCGTAGACGCTGCCGTCCATGTAGCCGGTTTCGCCATCGTCGGAGACGGATTTGAGAATCCGGTATCCCAGTTTGCCACCGATAAATCCCATGGGTTGTCTCGCACAAGCGGGCAGTGATTTGTTTCGGACACTAAGCCATTGCGAGCCATTCTAGCGTACTACCCGGGAAATCGTTAAGCGGGCATCGCAAAACCGCTCCTCCGGTAGTTCGCCTTGCTGTGCAAATACACATCCTTTCTCGGATAAATTAAATGATATTAGGGATCGCCAAAGAGTAATACGACCTCGGCCATCACCGGAAAATGGTCCGATCCGCCCGGGGCATCGCCTCGGATCGAAGCGCCTTCCACGCGGAATGCCGGATCGACCCGCTCCTCGACATAGACGTAGTCGATCTTCACCCCAAAGCCGGTGTCGCCGTTGGCCGCATCGCCGTTGGCCACGCGGAAGCTATCTTCAAAGGTGACCGCTGCGGTCCAGTCTTGGCCATAGGCATTGATCGATCCGTCGCGAAGGAGTCGCATCGATTCACTGTTCTCATGCGCGTTCATATCGCCCAGCAGAACCACGGGTGCCTCGACGGCATAGGCGCTCGCCGCCATGTGCGCGGTCGCCATCTCCATATTGCGCAGATGGACGTCCTCGCTCACTCCGGCGAGCGGATGCATGCCGTAGACCGACATCTTGGCGCCCGTACTGAGGTGCTCGAGCGTGGCATACGACATTCCCCGCGAGCCGTCGTAGCTGATCACGCCATCGTCAAGAATCTGCCAGCGGTCGACGCGGTAAAGAATATCACCGTCCCAGGTGTTGCTGCCGACAGAAAAGGCATAGTCGAGACCGGTCTTGGCTTCGATCGCTGCAAGGATCTGATCCTTCTCTCCCCACATCTCCTGGATGCTGGCAACATCGGGCATATAGTCGGCAATCGCCCGGGCAATGCCATCGATCCTCTCGGCCGCACCGAGTGAGGCATAGTAGACATTGAACGTCATGAGTCGAACCCTGACGCCATCGGCCAACACATCACCGCCCGGATCGGGGTCAGCGGG